>JANYCE010000150.1 GCA_025360445.1 Betaproteobacteria bacterium | reverse complement strand
GGTGCTGCCCCAACTGTCGCTCTGTCCCAAGGGGTAGTCAACAGGCCCCAGTTGTCGGCAGCGCTCGCGAATGAACTGGTGGGGGACACGGTCGCCATTTGCGCGAAGCAGGGTTACAAAGTGTGGGCGGTGGTCGTCAATCTCGACGGCGTGCGCCAGGCGCTGTTGCGCGGCGACGGTGCACCGATCCACTCGCAGGACAACGCCTATTACAAGGCGTACTCGGCGGCCTCGATTACGCTAGGGCGCAACGAAGGCAGTACCAAGGAAGTCGCCGACCGCATGGCCAAGGCCCCGCAGTCGTCGGTGCCGTTTACGCAGCTGCCTAATGTTACCTACGGGGTCGGTGGGGTGACGATCAAAGCGGGCGGGCAGGCAATTGGCGCGATCGGCGTGAGCGGTGCTCCGGGCGGTCAGTTCGACGAAGCATGCGCCCGCGAAGCGATCGCCAAGATCCAGGATCGGATCAAGTAAGGCGCGCGCGCAGTGCATTAACCCGCTGCGGGAACCCTCGCGGCGGGTGCCCGCGTTAAACAGGAGGACAAATGAAAAAGTCCGCTGTCGTCATTGGCGCCGCATACGCAGCATTAATCGTTGCGCCTGTTGGAGCCCAAACCTATCCCGCAAAAACGGTTCGTATCGTCGTACCGTTTCCGGCGGGCGGCAGCACCGATATCATCGGACGCGTAGTGGCCGAGCAATTGACGGCCGCCCTCGGGCAGCAGGTTATCGTCGATAACCGGCCGGGCGCGAACGGCGTGATCGGCACGGACCTCGTAGCTAAAGCCGCCCCTGATGGCTACACGCTTTTAATGGGCGGCATTGGCTCTCTATCGATCAATCCGGCCATCTACTCGAAGATTCCGTACGATCCGCTGCGCGATTTCACGGCAATCATTCAGATTGCGCAGGTGCCTAACGTGCTTGTAGTGCATCCGTCATTGCCGGTGAAAACAGTAAAAGATCTCGTCGCGCTCGCGAAGGCCAACCCGGGCAAACTTTCTTTCTCATCGTCGGGCAGCGGTTCTTCCGATCACATGTCCGGTGAGCTGTTTAAGTCGATGGCTCAAGTTGATCTCGTGCATGTTCCTTACAAGGGCGGCGCGCCGGCTATCACCGACGCGATCGCGGGCCAGGTCAGTATGACTTTCTCCAACCAGCCAACCGCATTGCCGCACGTGAAGACCGGTAAGCTTCGCGGCATCGCGGTCACCAGCATCAAGCGCTCGGGCGCTGCCCCTGAACTGCCGACAATCGACGAATCCGGCTTGAAGAATTTCGACGTGAGTTCCTGGGTGGGTGTGAACGCCCCGGCGAATCTTCCTCGCGACATCGTCACCCGGATCAACGCAGAGATTATTAAAGGCATGAGCGCCACTGCAGGGCGCGAGCGCCTAAATCAACTGGCGTTCGACCCGGTACTGTCGACTCCCGAACAATACGCTGCGCATATCAAGTCCGAGGTCGCAAAATGGGCGCAGGTCGCTAAAGTTGCGGGCGCAAAGCTGGACTGAGTGTGTTGCAAGCGCGATTGGAGCCAATTGTCCGCCGTCCATTTCGCTTTGCTTTCCCGGCAGATGTCCGATGTAAATGTATATCTATGACTCAATCGTAAGTATTTGATCCGCTTGGTCTCGATCGCGCGAGCGGGCTTTGGCAAAGCGGGAAAATAGTGTAGAATCGCGCCTCTTCCGAATTCTTGGAGTTGCATCATGGCACGCGTATGTGACATCACAGGCAAAAAACCGCAGACTGGAAACCACGTTTCGCACGCGAACAATAAAACGCGCCGCCGTTTCCTGCCGAATTTGCAAAACCGCCGCTTTTGGGTCGAAAGTGAAAACCGCTGGGTCCGTATGCGCGTTTCGCAGCACGGGCTGCGCACGCTCGACAAAAAGGGCATCGACGTCGTGATCGCTGAAATGCGCGCGCGCGGCGTGGCGATTTAACGGAGAACTGATATGCGTGAAAAAATAAAACTCGAATCGACGGCCGGCACCGGCCATTTCTACACCACCAACAAAAACAAGCGCACGACGCCGGACAAGCTCGAGATCAAGAAATTCGATCCGGTTGCCCGCAAGCACGTTCTTTATAAAGAAACCAAGATTAAGTGACCGCGGTAATCGGCCACCCTTGACCCAAGTCAGAATCAAGGCAACAAATAAAAAAGCCCGCTTTCGCGGGCTTTTTTATTTGTTGCCTTGAATTGTATTTAAGCGTGAGCCAGTTGATAACGACGCAGGCGCAGCGAGAAGTCGCGCAGTGCGATGATGCCGCTTGCTTCCGCGCGGTGGCACCAATCTTCCAGCTGGCGTACGAGCTGCTCTTTGGTCGCTGTTGAGCGCTGCCATAGTGTCGTCAACTCCTGGCGCATTGAGTAGACCGTGTGCAGGGTCTGGCTATTGCTCAACACCTCTTTCATGCGCTCGCGCTCGAGATCTGACAACTTCTTCTCGTCGCAATGCAGCCAGCGCTTGACCATAGATCGGTCGACACGCACGGCGCGGGTTTTCAAATGCGCGATCTCTTCGGCGCACGTTTGCTTGACCGAGCGCGCGTAGCGGGTGAGCACGTCGTAGCGGCTCATGATCACTGCATGCAGGGTGTCCTGATCGCATTGTGTTTTGTCGTCGGCCAGTAAGACCTTCGGCGCAATCTTCTTTACATGCGCCAGGCCAAATATTTCCATCGTGCGGATGTACATCCAGCCGATATCGAATTCCCACCATTTATTGGACAGCTGCGCCGATGTCGGGTACGCGTGGTGATTATTGTGCAACTCTTCACCGCCGATCAAGATGCCCCATGGCACGATATTGCGGCTCGCATCTTCGGCCTGAAAGTTGCGGTAGCCCCAATAATGGCCGACGCCGTTGATAATGCCTGCCGCAAAGAACGGGATCCACATCATCTGCACGGCCCATATCGTAAGCCCGACAAAGCCGAACAATGCCAGATTGATAATCATCATTGACGCGATGCCGGCAACTGAATGCGACGAGTAGACGTTGCGCTCCATCCAGTCGTCGGGCGTGCCTTGACCGAATTTTTCGAGCGTTTCAACGTTCTTCGATTCTCTCTTGTATAAGTCTGCGCCCTGCCACATTACTTTTTCGATTCCGAGCACGACGGGGCTGTGCGGATCTTCCGCGGTTTCGCAACGCGCGTGGTGCTTGCGATGGATGGCGGTCCACTCTTTCGTTTCCATGCCGGTCGTCAACCACAGCCAGAAACGGAAGAAATGGCTAATGATTGGGTGCAGGTCAACCGCGCGGTGGGCCGAGTGCCGATGCAGATAGATCGTCACCGCCGCGATCGTGATGTGCGTGAAGCCCAGGGCAACCAACACATAGCCCCACCATGGAAGAACCAAGATGCCTGATAACATAGGGTTATTTAACATTCATTTGGATTGGAATGGCCGGAGTTTACTTGAAATAACATTCGCTGGGATAGGACTATTTTATGGCCTCAAATTGAACTTTATTTCATACCTGCAATTCAGGCGCAGTCGCATGTTTCATATGCCTTATTTATATTTTTTAGGGCAGTGGATTGACGACCATTCGAACTTCGCGCTGGGGGTAGGGAATAACGATGCCGTTCGCTTTAAACTCCTGCCAGATGCAGTAATAAATATCGGAGCTCAAATTGAGCTTGCCGTGCTCGGGGTCGTCCACCCAGCCAACCAGTTCCAGATCGATGCCGCTGTCCGCAAAGGCTTTGATCAGGACGGCAGGCGGCGGGTCGGATAACACGCGCGGATGGCGTGCGGCAATGTCAGTCAGTAGACGCATTGCCAGGTCGAGATCGCAGTCGTAGCTGACTCGCACCGATATTGGCACTGCAACTTTACGGTCGGTATACGACTGATTGATTACCGCGGACGTGATCACCGTCTCATTTGGAATTATCGCCTCGGTGCCATCAAGCGCGCGCACCACGACATAGCGCGCCGTCATTTTGGTGAGCTTGCCGGTATGCTTTTCGATGGTGACGAGATCGCCGATGGTGACTGAGCGATCGAGAAGGATGATGAAGCCGCTGATGTAGTTGCTCGCGACCTTCTGGAGTCCGAAGCCGAGGCCGACGCCGAGGGCGCCGCCGAATACCGATAACGCGGTGAGGTCAATGCCAACGATAGGCAACACGATGAGCCCGGCGGCGAGCACGAGCAATGCGCGCGCCAGTTTGGTCACCATTACGCGCAGCGTCATGTCCATGCCCTGGGCGGACATCACGCGGTCTTCGAGAAGGCGGCCTGACCATAAGGCGAGCAGCAGGGCGACAGCCACCCAGATGACGGCCTCGGCGATCAATAAGAGCGAGATGCGGCGGCCGCCAAATTTAAAGCCGACGCTGTCAAAGAACTGAAGTATTTCCGGGGCAAGCCCCAGCACGTAGATTGCAAAACCCAGCCACATCAGCCAGACGATCGTGCGCTCGAATGTCGCAGGCAGGTTGCCGCGCGCGAATACGAGCCGTTGCAGATGGACGACGAAACTAATAATCGCCATGGTGGTCAGCAATGGAACGGCGAGACTGAGCAGGCTCACGTTGGGCTGAAAGCGCCCGAGTATGAAACGGCCGGCCAGTACTAATACGAGTGCGGAAATCGGCAAGACCACCCGGCGCAAACTGCCGAGCCCGAACTCGAGATTGCTGCCGCCAGCGGCCCGCAGACGCGGGCGCACCAGATAAGAGAACCAGGCTGCTAACGAGAGGCTTATGACTATGGTGCCGACCTGCCACAGGAAGCGTTCATCCTGCAGGTCGCCCCATAACGAGCGCAACAGCGGCGCGAAGGGGTCCGTCACGGATCGGGAGATAAAGTCATGCTGAAAATTATTCTAGCACGGCGTCATGCAAGCACTCATCTCGACAACGGGCGGGAATGCGATTGGTGGCGGCGCCAATTGTTGAAATACGCATCGCACAACGGCGGATTGCCGCGTAGCACGAGCACATTCTCGGCGTTGCGGCGCTGCGCGGCGTAAGTGAAATTAAAACTGCCGGTGACGACCGCACAGTCCGCATATCCCGGATCAAGAATAATGACTTTATTGTGTGCCGCTGAGTGATGCGCATCGAAGAGCAGTGGAACCCCGCCGCGCGCGAGTTCGCGGGTCATCGCAGGGTGGGCATGCGCCTGCCCCTGGTCGACGATCACTGCAACATCGAGGCCGCGCCTTTTCGCATGGATCAACGCATCCGTGATGCGCCGATGGGTGAGGCTGTAAGCCAGCATTAAAACCCGGCTCTGCGCGGCATTGATCGCAGCGATGATCATCGAGTCTGCATGATCGTCGGGCGAGAACGCGTATTGGATAGTGCCGGTTGCGGCGAACGGCGCGACCGGCGGCGCGGGCTGAAATGCTTCGGCCGCCGCAGCGCTAACGCACAATAACGCGGCGATGAGCATATGCATGAACATGCTTATCTACAACGGCACACGTCCGCGTGCGTTGACGGGTCCGCCGTATATCTTACGATTGGCGCACGAGCACGGCGGCAAAAAAGCCGTCGCAGCCGTGGCGATGCGGATACAGCTGCAGATATTCGCCGGTATCGAGCGGAATTTTTTGTTGAGCGAATACCTCGCTTGCCGGCAGCAGACTGAACTGCGGGTGCGCGGCAAGAAATGCCGTGACGACGTCCTGATTTTCAGCGCGTACGAAGCTGCACGTTGCGTAGACCACGCGCCCGCCGGGTTTCACCAGCGCCGCCGCCGCAGTCAGGATGCGGCCCTGTTTGGCGGCGAGTTCCGAAATGCCTGTTGCGGTTTGTCGCCATTTGAGATCGGGGTTGCGCCGCAATGTGCCGAAGCCGCTGCACGGCGCATCCACCAGCACGCGGTCGATTTTTCCGGCGAGCCGTTTTACCTTGATGTCGTTTTCACTAACGAGCAATTGTGGATGAACGTTCGACAATCCCGAGCGTTTAAGCCGCGGCTTCATCTTGTTCAAGCGCGAATCGCTAACGTCAAACGCATAAAGCCGGCCCTGCGATTGCATCAGCGCCCCGAGCGCCAGAGTTTTGCCGCCGGCGCCCGCGCAAAAGTCGACGATCATTTCGCGCCGCTTGGGCCCTAACAAGTAGCACAGGAGCTGGCTGCCTTCGTCCTGTATCTCGATGCGTCCGCTCGTGAAGAGCGGATTGAGGCCGAGCGCCGGATTGCCGTCGATGCGAATGCCGAGCGGCGCGTACGGCGTCGCCTCTACCTTAAAATGTTCGATCGCGAGTTGTTGCATCACTTTATCGCGCACTGCGGTCAGCGCGTTCACACGCAAGTCGAGCGGCGCCGGTTGTTGCAATGCGCGGCCGAGCGCGAGAATCTCGTCGTCGGCCATGTCGGGCGCGAGCATCGTCGTCAACCACTGCGGCAATTCGGCTTTGACATGCAGTGGCGCGTCCATTTCGGGGCGCGACTTGAGCTCAGCCGCCCACACCGCGTTATCACTGCCCATAAGCGGCTCGAGCTGCCGCAGGCTCATGCCCTGTGTGCGATTAAGATAGGCGAGCAGCAGGCGTCGTGGCGTATCGGCGCCAGTGTGAAATTCGATGCCGATGCGGCGGCGCAAAATGCCGAATACCGTCTCGGCGATGAACTGCCGGTCCTGCTTGCCGAGCTCCGGATGGCCGCGAAAAAAACGGTGTAACTCGGCGTCGGCGGGGTGCGTCATCGGCAAAATCTGCTCGAGCGCGGCTTCTGCCGCTGCCAGGTGCTGGAACGCGGAATTGGTTTGAACTGCGATTTTTTTAGTGCGCGTCTTGCGGTTGGCGGAGTGCAATGAGGGCCTTAATTAGGTATATAAAAATTCACAGACTGGCCAGCACAACCCCGCTATCCGGGCGCACTATAAACGACTCGTCGATGCGGGTAAACAGCACTCTGCGGCCATCCCCGCCTGCATGCGCGCAATGCTGGTATGCCTTAACGTCATGCTCAAATCCAATCAACTTTGGAAACATCCACAGAATGCTTGACTGTCAGCGCAGTTGCTCTGTGGCCAAATTCTTAAATTGGTCAATCTTCGCTAACGCGAATGTCTGTAACGAGTTGCTCGCCGGACGGTTCGCCTTCGCGGTTAAAAAAGCGGATACGCACGGGGAGCCAGCGATAGGCGGGCGCCAACCACAGTTCGATTGTTTCATGGCCGGCCCGCCGCACCTGTTTGACTGGCACGGCGCGCAGCGGGCCGAACGGCGTGTCGAGCATTTCTTCAATGCCGATCTCCAGTTCGTAGCGTTCGAGTTTCCAGCCATTGGTGATCGGCAGTTCGATGCGGCCGGGCGTCAACGGCGCAAGGCCGATCTGATACATGAAACTCACAATGTCCTGCGCGTCAGCGGGCAACGCCATAGTTCGCGGAGGATTACCGATTGCCGCCGAAGCGCCGGCCCAATTAAATTCAGCCGCTGCTTTCTCGCTCTTGCCTGACCGCACCCGCTCAGTGGTAAAGGTATCGGGCCTCAGACCGGCAGGCGTGAGCCTGCCCTGACTTTCATAGGCCATGCGTTGGCGGCTGAACACCGACGCAAGCCCGGTCGTGTCGGAAATACTTGCAAGACGGTAACGGTCGCCGCTGATTTCCCAGGTTTGCAGAGTGCGACCGACGTTGAAGCGATCGTTGCCGAGATAAAGCGCATAGGTAATCTCGCCTTTGTGTGGCAACCGGCGTGCGAGAGGCTTTGCTGGTGTTGCCTCTGCCGCAAAAGCTGGAGCAGGTGGCGGTTCGGCCACCGGTTTGCTTTCACCGACGAACGGCTGCGGTAACGGCGGCGCTGTTGCAACCGGTGCGGGATCAATAGCTAGCGGTGGTGCCTGCGGCGCCGAAGATGTAACTACCGGGGGTAGCGCCGGCAACGGCGTTTGCGCAATTTGTTCAGCCGTTAATTTATGTCGCGACGTTGGCTGGGCGGGCGCGGGGGCTACCCGCGGCAATACCGGCGGCAATGTTTGCGTGGGTTGCAGCCGCGCTTCGAGCGCGCGAGGTGGCGCGTCAAAGTGCGGCATCTGTAGCGGCACGCCATACATTATCCACAGGTGCGTAAGCACTGACAGCGCGACGAAGTAGCCAAGCTTGCGCATGACTGTGTCGTCGATCATCCACAGTGCTTCATGCGTCACGGGCTCTTAATATCGAGGCGCGTGATGACCTGCTCGTATTTGGAGCCGTCGTTTTCAAGAATCAGCAGCTTTACCGGAAAAAGATTGCGATCCGCCGCGAGCCATACCTCGGTGCCGTTTTCGCCGGGCTCGCGCTGCTTGACGAGATGCAGCGTTTTAAGTTTTCCAAGCGGCGTATCGAGCGTCTCGGTGCCGGCAAGCTCATAGCGGTAATTTTCAATTTTCTTGCCGTTGGTCATTGGAAACTCCAGCAAGCGAATTTTTTCGGGCGTCACGAACATGAACTGATACATCACGCTCAGCCGATCCTGCATACCCGGCACCAATGGCAACGTTTCAGTGCGACCGTCGTAATTTAAGTGCAGTTTCCGCGCACGCCAGTCGAAAACGGCCCCGACATTTTTGCTCGCATCGTCGAGTCGGCCATAGTCGAGCTTGTCCGGCTGCAATCCGGCCGGCGTTACCGTGCCGCTGCTCCTGACTTTGATTCTGGTGCGCACAAACATCGCGAGCAGGCCGGCCGGATTGCTGTCGCTTTCGATCCGGTACTGCTCGCCGTTCTTTTCGTAGGTTTCTTCGACGCTCGCAATGTGCAGGGCGTCTTTGTAAACCGCGTACTCTGCTTTCACCGCGGCCGGCGGCGCAGCCGCGATCGCCACGCTGACCGCCGCCCAAATAGTTAGTGCGAACACAGTGCGAAACATCATGAATCCCGAGGCGGCGAAACGAGTGCGCCGCTTGCCGCTTGCGCCGCCTTAAGCGTCACGAGGCCTTGCGGCGTGATGTTGAGCCGGTCCTCGCAGAACCAGCGCACGGCCTGCGGGTAAACACGATGCTCTTCGGCAAGCACGCGCGCCGCCAGCGATTGTTCGCTGTCGCCTTCCATCACCGGCACAGCGGCCTGAATCACGATCGGTCCATGGTCAAGTTCCGGCGTCACGAAGTGAACCGTGCAGCCGTGCAACTTCACGCCCGCCGCAAGCGCGCGGCGGTGCGTATGCAAACCGGTGAATGCGGGCAGCAGAGACGGGTGAATATTGATGAGCCGACCGCGATATCGCCCGACGAACGCCGCGCTCAATATGCGCATAAAGCCGGCGAGCACGACGAGGTCGGGCTTGAACACGTCGATTTCAGCGCTCAGCGCTTCGTCGAACGTGGAGCGCTCGCGATGCAGTCGATGATCGACTACGCGCGTTGGAATGCCATGCTGCTTGGCAGTTGCGAGTCCGCCTGCCTGCGGTTCATTGCTGATTACAGCCGCAACCGTTAGTGGCAGCCGCGCTTCGAGGATCGCGAGCAGGTTGCTGCCGCGTCCCGAAATCAGGATGACGATTGTTTTCATGTGACGATGGTTTGCGCCTCGTTTTGCGCCCGCGAATCGATGCGACCGATGCGCCAGACTGTTTCGCCGGCGGCCACGAGTAAGTCGGTTGCTGCCTGCGCATGCTGCTCGGCGATGATAACCACCATTCCGATGCCGCAATTGAACACGCGCAGCATTTCGTCATCGGCCACATTGCCTTCACACTGCAGCCATGC
Organism: Betaproteobacteria bacterium; assembly: GCA_025360445.1. Lineage (GTDB taxonomy): Bacteria > Pseudomonadota > Gammaproteobacteria > Burkholderiales > SG8-41 > PALSA-1004. Next base: position 17,477 of record JANYCE010000150.1, on the reverse strand, counting down.
GAACAACGGCGAGCGCGGCCAATTGGCGCGCACCAGCCGGGCAGTCAGGTGATCAGGCAGGATGCGCGGCACATTGTCGACGATCCCGCCGCCCGTGATGTGCGCGAGACCCTTAACTGGCAGGCCGGCTATCAACTGCAGCATCGATTTAACGTAAATTCGCGTCGGCGCCAGGATCAAATCGCTGAGCGGGCGCCCGTCAAGCGGCGCGGAGAGATCGGTTTTATTTTTTGCGATGATGCGGCGTATCAGCGAATACCCGTTGGAGTGCGCGCCACTCGACGCGAGGCCGAGCACCGCATCGCCGGGGGCAATCGTTTTACCGCTGATGATTTTGCTTTTTTCGACTACCCCGACCGCGAACCCGGCGAGATCGTACTCTCCCGGCGGATACATACCCGGCATCTCGGCAGTTTCGCCGCCGATCAACGCACACCCCGCCTGCGCGCAGCCGTCGGCAATTCCTTTAACCACCTCGGTGGCCGTAGCGACGTCGAGCTTGCCGCACGCAAAGTAGTCGAGAAAGAACAGCGGTTCGGCGCCTTGCACCAGAATATCGTTAACGCTCATCGCCACCAGATCGATGCCGATCGTCGCGTGGCGGTTGAGCTCGAATGCAACTTTGAGTTTAGTGCCGACCCCGTCAGTGCCCGACACAAGCACTGGTTCGCGATATTTTGCCGGGATACCGCATAGCGCGCCGAATCCACCGATCCCCGCGAGCACTTCGGGGCGCATCGTTTTCCTCGCGTAAGGTTTGATGTTCTCGACGAGTTGATCGCCCGCGTCGATGTCGACGCCGGCGTCGCGATACGTCAGGGATTTTGAATCGTCAGATGGGATCAAGGTGCGCCTTCGCGGTCGTAAACAGCAGATGGGTCGGGTAAGATAGCGTTTGCCGTGTGCGTAATTTGCTTAACCAAATGAACCACCCGTGCGTTGCAGCGTGAGCCCACGACTTCGTCGCCAACCATCTGCTTGAATGACCAGACGGTGACCAGACGGCGTGTTCTCTTGGATATTAAACCCGCAATATTTGAAGCCAAAATCAGAACGGCGGATAGCGCGTTTCGGTTGAATTGCCAGGCGCTCTTAAAAGCTCGATTCGCGACACGAATTTTACCTGAAATGACTTCTTACGGCTTTATTGCAATGCGCCTCGAATGAAGCAACTCGCGCTCGACATTGTGCAGCCGCCGGCGCCGACGCTCGACAATTTCGTGCCCGGCCGCAATGCGGAACTTCTTGGCGCGCTGTATGCGACGGCGAACAAAACGAGCAGCGAACAATTCATTTATCTATGGGGCGCGCCCGGCAGCGGGCGCAGTCACTTGCTGCGCGCGGTTGCGGATGCGGCGATTGCCCATGGCAGGCCGTCGAAATGTTTTAATTCGAGTGAGCGCGCATTCGAGGCGCCTGACGATGTGCTATGCGTAGTTGACGACGTGCATGCGCTCAATCCGCTGGCGCAGATCGCGCTATTCAACTTGCACAATCGCATCAAGGCAGGTCACGGCACTCTTGTCGCGAGCGGCAACGCAGCGCCCGCCCAACTGGGATTGCGCGCCGACTTGATGACGCGCCTCGCCGCGGGACTCGTCTACCAGGTGCATCGACTCAATGAGGAAGAAAAAGTCGCGGCCTTGAAACGGCATGCGCAGGCACGCGGTTTCGAGTTAACGCCGGAGGTCATCGCCTATCTGCTGCGCCACGTGCAGCGCGATTTGCCTTCGCTGCTCGGCTTGCTGGACGCGCTCGATCGCTATTCGCTTGCTAACCGGCGCGCGATTACGCTGCCGCTGCTGCGCGAACTCTTAAACTCATAACCGGCATCGCTTGATGAACCTCACGCTGTTCGATCTCGACAACACGCTGCTCGCAGGCGACAGTGATTTCGAGTGGGCGCAATTTCTGATCGAGCAGGGAGTGCTTGACCGCGAAGTTTACGAAGCGCGCAACAACGAATTTTATGCGCAATATAAATGCGGCACGCTCGACATCCGCGAGTTTCTTGATTTTCAGTTGAAACCGTTGTCGCGCCATCCGCGCCACGTGCTCGACGAATGGCACGCAGAATTTATGCGCAGCAAAATATTGCCGATCATCCGTCGGCCCGCGCGTGACCTGGTCGAGCGGCATCGCGGTGACATATGCGCGATCATCACTGCGACCAACAGTTTTGTGACCGCGCCGATTGCGCGCGAGTTTGGCATCGGGCATTTGATCGCGACGGAACCCGCGCATGTCGGCGGCGAATTTACAGGAGACGTCACCGGTACGCCGTGCTTTAGGGAAGGAAAGATCACCTGTCTGGAGCAATGGCTGGCTGCTCGCGGGCAGACATTGAAGTCATTTGCGCGAAGTTCTTTTTACAGCGACTCGCTCAATGACCTGCCGCTGTTAGAGCGCGTCACCCATCCGGTAGCGGTTGACCCCGATGATACGTTGCGAGCGCATGCCGTACGCCATGGCTGGAAATTATTAAGCCTCGCGGATTGAGGCTTGAGGTTTGAGCGCGCTACTACGATCGAGGCGCATACAAGTCCGCTCGCCGTGTAGTGCGCGAGCCTCAGCGCGCCCTCAATCCACAATCCCCGTTCCGCAGTCCTGACGATGTCGCGCGCGCCGCTGATCGGAGTGCTCGCGTTGACCGCGCTGGGCAGCGTGTTCGTCGCATTGTTGTTCGGCAGCCTGTCGCTCACGATGATGCAGGTAGTTGACGCGATCGTGAGACCCGCTCCCGGCGTCATTGACGACGTGGTATGGAAGTTGCGAATGCCGCGCGTGCTGGCGGCGTTCGCATGCGGGGGATTGCTCGCTACCGCCGGCGTTCTATTGCAGGTGTTATTGCGCAACCCGCTCGCCGACCCATACATACTTGGTATCTCGGGCGGCACCGCGCTCGGCGCGCTGAGTGCAGTCCTGCTTGGCGCGGGAGTCCTCGGCGGCAACCTGGCCGCACTGGCCGGTGCGCTCGCCGCAATCGCGATCGTATTTGCGCTGTCGTTCCGCACGGGCGACTGGAATTTGCACCGGTTGTTATTGACCGGTGTGGTGCTGTCTGCCGGCTTTACCGCGCTGATCAGCCTGCTGTTGACGCTGGCGCCGCAAGCGCAAATCCGCGGCATGCTGTTCTGGTTGATGGGAGACTTATCGCACGCCCATTCGAGTGGTGCGGCATGGCTTGTGCTCGCTTTGGTGGTGTCGATATTCACCGTGTACTCCGGCAGTCTCAATGCACTGTCGCTCGGCGCGCTCAAGGCGCGCGCGCTTGGCGTGGCGGTCGGCGGCTTGCAATCGGCGCTGTACTTCGGCGCCGCGTTCGCGACGGTCGCGGCCGTGCTGCTTGGCGGCAGTATCGGTTTCGTCGGCATCATGGTGCCGCACGCGCTAAGGCTCGCCGGTGTTAATGATCATCGCTGGCTAGTGCCCGCATCAGCGCTGGTCGGTGGAAGTTTTGTCACGCTGGCTGACACGTTCGCGCGCACGGTTTGGGCGCCGCAGCAGCTGCCGGTCGGCGTGTTCACCGCCTTGCTTGGGGTGCCGGTGCTGTTGTTCCTGTTGTCACGGCGGCCATGAAATTACGCGCAGAAAACCTTACGCTCGAAATAGGCGGTCGCGTGTTGTGCCATGACCTTACGGTGGAGTTGGCGCCGGGCGAATTGTTGGGCGTATTGGGATGCAATGGCAGTGGCAAAACAACGCTCCTGCATACTTTGGCAGGACTCACTGCGCCCGCTGCCGGCACGATAACCATCGATGAGCGTGTAGTCGCGGGTTTTGCTCGACGCGAGCTCGGCCGCACACTTGGTATTCTTTTGCAGCACGAGGACCAGGACTTTTGGGGCAGCGTGCGGGATTATGTGATGCTTGGCCGTTATCCGCACACGCGTTCTCTTTTCGGCTGGCATGCAGACGATGAGGCCGCGGTGGATCAAGCGATTTCGACGTTCGATCTAACCACACTCGCCACGCGGGCCTATGTGACGCTGTCGGGCGGCGAGCGGCAGCGCGCGCGGCTTGCGCAGCTTTGGGCGCAGAATCCGTCGCTCATGCTGCTCGACGAGCCTTTGCAGCATCTCGACCTGCGCCATCAATTGCAAACACTGGAGCACTTGTGCGCGGTGAGGCACACCAGCGGGGTGGCTGCCGCGCTCGTGCTGCACGATCTCACATACGCTGCGCGCTGTGACCGCATACTGATGCTCTATGGCGACGGGCGGCATGCAATCGGCACCGCGACCGAACTACTGCAAGCCGGGCGGCTGGCCGACCTTTACGGTTGCCGCATCGCCGCGTTCGGTGAAGGCGCGAATGCGCATTTCATCCCCGTTATATAATTAACGGTGCACAAGTTCGAGTGGACGCACAACCGGTGTGCCGCTCAATTTGTTTTTCGACGGTGTGATCTGAGGGCGTATTATTGCCGCGCCGCTGAATTTTATTTACTAACAGGCCAGCGATTTAATGATCCGGCGTTTTCTCGGCAAGGTATTTTCCGGCAAGCTGTTCAAGTCCGGCCAGCCCAAAATCATTCCGTTCAAGACGCATCGAATCGCGAGCGATCACGTGAGCCGCTGCGCATTGAAGACCTGCGAAACCCTTCAGCAGCAAGGTCATCCCGCTTATGTGGTCGGCGGCGCAGTCCGGGATTTGTTGCTCGGCGGCATCCCCAAAGATTACGACGTCGCCACCAGTGCGACGCCGGAACAAGTGCGCGCTATTTTTCGTCGTTCGCGCATCATTGGCCGGCGCTTCCGGCTCGTGCATGTGATGTGCGGCGCAGAGACCATCGAAGTGTCGACTTTTCGTGGTACGGCCGATGCGGACGCGGTAGAGGACGGTGATCACTCGACGGACGAACACGGCCGCATCCTGCGTGACAACGTGTTCGGCAGCATGGAAGAAGACGCGCGCCGGCGTGACTTTACCGTCAACGCGATGTTTTACGATCCGGTACGCGGCGAAGTCATCGATTATCACGGCGGTGTCGCCGACATCAAGGCGAAGAAATTGCGCATGATCGGCGATCCGGCGCAGCGCTATCGTGAAGACCCGATCCGCATGTTGCGCGCGGTGCGCTTCGCTGCCGCGCGTGGACTCGAAATCGAAACCCGCACCCGCAAGCCGATCAAGGAGCTTGCAGGCCTTCTGCTTAACGTGCCCAAAGCGCGGCTCTTTGACGAGATGATGAAGCTGTTGCTGTCCGGCCACGTCGCGGAAGGTGTGCGGCGCCTGCGCAAGGAAGGTTTGCATCACGGCGTGCTGCCGTTGCTCGATGTGATTTTCGAGCAGCCGCTCGGCGAGCGCTTCGTAATGCTCGCACTCGAAAATACCGACCAGCGCATCAACGAAGGCAAAACGGTATCGCCGGGTTTTCTGTTCGCATCTTTGTTGTGGCACGAAGTGCTCGCCGCGTGGAAAGCCGCCGAAGCGCGCGGCGTGCATATGATGCCCGCGCTGTTTCAGGCGATGGACCAGGTGCTGCAAGTGCAGGCGGAGAAGCTCGCGATTCCGCGCCGCTATGGCGCCGATATGAAAGACATCTGGGCGTTGCAAGCGCGCTTTACGAATCGCGCCGGGCGCCGTCCATGGCAATTGCTCGTGCATCCGCGGTTTCGCGCCGGATTCGATTTCCTGCAACTGCGCTGCGCGAGCCGGGAAATCGATCCTGAACTCGGCGCCTGGTGGGAAAAGTTTCAGGATACCGACGAGGCCACGCGCGCGGAGATGCTGGTCAAAGACAGTCCTGCGGCCAGCAAAAAGCGCCGCCGTCCGCGGCGCAAGAAAAAGCCCGCGGCGGCGGCGACCGAAATCAGCGACGCATGACGCAGGTTGCCGCTTATATCGGTCTCGGCGCCAACTTGAACGACCCCGTTGCCCAGGTAAAAGCCGGCATCGATGCGCTTGCTGCCTTGCCGCGCACGCAACTGGTCGCGCAATCGTCGCTATATCGCACAGCGCCGGTGGGTTATGCCGATCAGCCCGATTTTGTCAACGCGGTCGCTGCGATCAATACCGGGTTGAGCGCGCGCGAATTGCTCGACGCGCTGCTGGCGACCGAACTCGAACATGGCCGCGTACGCGAGTTTTCGAATGCGCCGCGCACGCTTGATCTCGACGTTTTGTTATATGGAAATGTCGAGATTCATGAAGCCGGCTTGACGGTTCCGCATCCGCGCATGCACGAGCGTGCATTCGTGTTGACGCCGCTTGCTGAAATTGCGCCGCAGTGCGTGATACCGGGGCGTGGCAGCGTCAGTGAGCTATTGGCCGGTATCGGTATGTGCGGCGTTACGCGACTCGTGGCGCGGGACATTGGATAGCGCTGCAAGAGGCGGTCAGAAGTCGATGACGACGTTGCCGGAGAAATATCGCTACATCGTGGTTGAAGGGCCGATTGGCGCCGGCAAGACGAGCCTCGCTCGTTTACTCGCTGAAAAAAGCGGCAGCACCGCATTGCTCGAAGATCCCGCCGCGAATCCGTTCCTGCCCGGCTTTTATGAAGACCCGGCGCGTTATGCGCTGCCGGTCCAGTTGTTCTTCCTGTTTCAGCGCATCCAGCAGGTGCGCGACTTATCGCAGTCCGATCTTTTTAAGCGGGCGACGGTCGCCGATTTTATGCTCGACAAGGACCCGCTGTTTGCGCGGCTCACGTTGAATGACGACGAGCTGCGCCTGTATCAGCAGATTTACGCGCAGGTGAAGACCCCCACGGCGACGCCCGATCTTGTTATTTACCTGCAAGCGTCGACGGAAAAATTGATCGAGCGCGTCGAGCGCCGCGCCGTCAATTATGAGCGCGCGATTTCTGAGGATTATCTGGTGCGGCTTGCCGAGAGTTACGCACGTTTTTTTTATCAGTATGATGCGGCGCCGGTGCTGATTGTGAACTCTGAACATCTGAATTTTGTCGACACGCCGGCTGATTTCGACTTATTGTTGCAACGCATAGCAGCCATACGCGGCACGCGCGAATTTTTCAGTTTTGGGGAATAGCGGGATGATGGGTGACGGGTAATGCGCGATGGGCGGGTGAGCGATGAGGGTTTTCATTACATTACCAATTACCAATTACCTATTACGCATTACCCATCCCCCCGTTTTAACCGTGATTGTCTATGGCTAAAAGGAATTGACATGAGGCTTACGCAGACCGCTTTGCATAAGATGGTCCAGGACGGCGAGAAGATCACGATGCTGACCTGTTATGACGCCAGCTTTGCCGCTGTCCTCGATGCGGCTGGCGTCGATACGCTGCTAATCGGCGATTCGCTTGGCATGGTTTTACAAGGACATGATTCGACTCTGCCTGTAACGCTCACTGATATTGCGTATCACACCGCGTGTGTCGCGCGCGGCGCCAAACGCGCATGGATCATCGCCGACATGCCATTCGGCAGTTTTCAGGTAAGCCCCGCCGACGCTTTCAAGAACGCCGTGCCGTTAATGGCGGCCGGCGCGCAAATGGTCAAGCTTGAGGGTGGCGAGAGCATGGTCGAAACGATTAAATTTTTGACCTCGCGCGGCGTGCCGGTGTGCGGTCATTTGGGACTGACGCCGCAATCGGTCAATACGCTTGGCGGTTATCGCATCCAGGGCAAGACAGATTCGGGCGCGCAGCGCCTGCTTTCCGAAGCCAAGATGTTGGAAGATGCGGGTGCCAGCATGCTCGTGCTCGAGTTGATGCCTTCGACTGTTGCGCGCGCGGTGACTGCCGCGCTGCGTATTCCGACCATCGGCATCGGCGCGGGCGTCGACTGCTCGGGGCAGGTGTTGGTTTTGCATGACATGCTCGATATTTATCCGGGCAAGAAGGCGCGCTTCGTTAAAAATTTTCTGGTCGGTGCGGGCAGTGTGCAGACCGCGGTCGAAGCTTACGTGCGCGAAGTCAAAGCGCAGACGTTTCCGGCCGCCGAACACTCGTATTAAAAGGCGCGCGGGCGTTAGTCGCCGGGCATTAGATTGGCATATTCCTGAAAAATCGGCGGCGAAGTTTGGTTTAGAATAGCCGTCCTTCATTCTGGAATCCCCTGATTCGGCCTCACGCATGGACGTTATTCATTCCGTCGCGGCTTTGCGCGAGCGCCTGCAGCGCGAGCCGAACAATGTGTTCGTGCCGACCATGGGCAATCTGCACGCCGGGCACATCCAGCTTATCAATATCGCCAAGCCGCGCGCTGCGTGCACAGTGGTAAGCATTTTCGTCAACCGCCTGCAATTCGGCCCGCGTGAGGATTTCGAGCGCTACCCGCGCACGCTTGAAGCCGATTGCGACAAGCTGCGGGCGGCCGGGGTCGACGTGGTGTTCGCGCCGGATGAAAAAGAAATCTACCCCGAGCCGCAGACGTATGTGGTCGAGCCGTCAGACCTGCAGCATATTCTCGACGGCGCCGTGCGCCCCGGGCATTTCAGCGGCGTCTCGACGGTGGTGTTGAAGCTTTTCAACATGGTCTCGCCGCACTCAGCTATTTTCGGCAAGAAGGACTATCAGCAATGCCTCGTGCTGACGAACATGGTGCATCAGCTCGCATTGCCGATCGAAATCATTCTCGCCGACACGGTGCGCGCCGACGACGGGCTTGCGCTGTCGTCGCGTAATGCCTATCTGACCGCCGACGAACGCCGTGAAGCGCCACGGCTTTATCTGAAATTATGCCGCGCGCGTGACGAGATCACGAGCGGCGCTTGCGATTATCAACGCATCGAACTCGATGTGATGTCAGAACTCGCGCGCCACGGCTGGCAACCCGATTACATCGCGGTGCGCCGGCAAAGTGATTTGCAGCCGCCGCGCGATGGTGAGCGCCGCCTCGTGGTGCTGGCCGCGGCGCGGCTCGGTAAAACACGGCTCATCGATAATATTGAAGCGAACATATGACGGTATAGAAAGTCGCGAGATGATTACGGCGCGATTGCCTGTTACTATTGGTGCCATGGAAGCCAAAACCCCGACGAGCGAAGTCAAAAAACGATTCTGCAGCACCGGCAGTCACTGGACGACCGGCGAGTTTCGAAAAATCGGCACCACGCGGTGGATCTGCCTCGCGTGTTTTCAGCGCAGGCAGGCTGAGTTGCGCAATCTGAAGAAGAATAAACTGCTCGCCGCCGGCGGCAGCACCAAAACAAAGTAGTGCATCTGGTCGCTATTGCCGACCGTTCATGCGAACTGCTCTGTTACACCTGCGAACTCTGGCAGGCCTGTTAGGTGTTGGCGCAGTTTCAGCGGCTTTCGCGCAGGAGTATCCACAGCGGCCCATACGCATGATCGTCGGCCTGCCAGCCGGCGGCTCGACCGATATCATGGGCCGTCTCGTTGCGACAAAATTGGGCGAGCGTTTTAGCCAACAATTGGTTTTCGACAATCGTCCGGGAGCCAGCGGCCGGACGCGAGCAGTGAGCAGGGCTCCCGCTTGCGGGATGTGAACGTCCGCGAGTCGGAAGACGTCCGGTGCACCGGGCTTTCAGTCCGGCGGCTGGTTCGGCGTACTTGCGGTCGCCGGCACCCCGCCGGAGATCATCCGCAGGCTCAACGCGGAAATTACGGGTGCCATGCAGCAGGCAGACGTGCGCGAACGCCTGCTCGCGCAGGGCGCCGAACCGCTGTCCGGCCCACCGGATGAATTGAAAAAGCTGCTCGCGCGCGAACGCGAGGTGTGGGGCAAGGTCATCCGCGAAGCGGGGATCAAGCCCGACTGATTACGAGTTCAACACCGTCACGTGCTTGGAGCGTTCTCGCTCGTTTGCCAGCAGTTGCCCTATGCCCTTGTCGAAAGTGAGCAACTTCATGCCGCTGCGGATGGCGGACGTCAGCAGCCATGCATCGGTGATTTGCCGGTGCCCGAGGATTCCGCCGGTGCAAGCAGCCCAAACATCGGCAAAGCCGAAATCCAGCGCCACCAGCCGGTGTTTAGCGTGGGCCGTATTGCGCAACAGGAGTTCAGCCACTTCGCCGACGGCGATGGAGCGGCCCGAAAATGCCGGCTGGGAAATAATGCGGACGAAAGCGGATTGCGTAAATGCCGTGCTCGCCCATCCGCCGCGGGCATGTTGGCGGAACCAACTCATCATGCGCGAATGGTGTTCGTGCGTGGGCCAGCCCAGCGCAATCAGGGCATTAGCGTCGAGCAGGTGACTCACGCCGATTCGTCCAGCATCTGCTGTACTTGACGTGCCGTTACGCGCGGCGTGTCGGGCGGCAGATCAAAGACCCAGGCGCCGCCTTTTTGTTTGATCGGCAGCTTCTCCGCGCTGCCCCGCAGTATCAACTCCGACACCGCCTGCCCCAGCTTCAGCGCCCGCGCCCGCGCGTAGGCGCTGGCCGTCGCAAATGCATCGTCTTCAATATTGATGGTGGTTCGCATAATTGATGCCCTAATATATAATTGATGCGGTTTATATATTAATGCATCACTGATCAAAGGGCGACTGACTTCTCGACAGCGGTCGTCTGCAGTCTTACTCGATCACTTTATCGGCGCGCGCCAGCAGATCTGCGATTTTTTTGAATCTATTGGCGCTTATCGGCGGCTGACCATCGCTTTTACTGATCGACCTTCACGTTCGCGTCGACGATTATTTTCGCGAACTTCGCCGACTCCGCGCGCAGAAAATCGCGGAACTGTTCGGGTGTCGTCGGCGCCGGCTCGAAGCCGAGCTCTTTGAGTTTCGCCACGAGTTCCGGTGTTCGGAGCGCCTGCACGATCGCGCCGTTGAGCTTGCGAATAATCGGATCCGGTGTGCCCGATGGCGCGTACATGCCGAAAAAATTGACGAGTTCGAAAGTCGACAGCGGCTTGTATTCCGCAATCGCGGGCACGTCGGGTAAAACCGAAGCCCGCGTGAGCGAAGTTACCGCGATCGGCCGCAGCTTCGCGCTTTGGATGAACGGTAACGATGCGCCGATACTGGCGAACGTATATGTCACGTGCTTGCCGGCAGTATCTGCGAGTTGCTGCGACGCGCCTTTGAACGGCACGTGCTGGACTGAAATACCCGCCATCTTGTTCAGCATCTCGCCAGTCAAGTGCTGCGCATTGCCTATGCCGCTCGACGCGTAAGTGAGTTTGCCGGGACTGGCTTTGGCATAGGCGATCAACTCCTGGATATTTTTAGCGGGAACGTCCGTGTTGACGGTGAGCACGTTAGGCACCTTCACGGCGTTAGAGAGAGGGGTAAGGTCCTTCTCCGTATCGTACGGAATTTTTGGAAACAAATGCGGATTGATCGCCATTTCGCCTGAGGCCATCAGCAGCGTGTAGCCGTCAGGCGGCGATTTCGCAACCGCGCCGGTGCCGATCATCCCGCTTCCGCCAACGCGGTTGTCGACCACGACTGCCTGATTGAATGTCTTGCGCATCTGTTCGCCAATCAGCCGCGCAGTCAAGTCGGTGCCGCCGCCTGCCGAGAAGGGCACGATAATTTTGATCTGCTGGTTCGGATACTGCTCTTGCGCGGTCCCGGTGGTCGCGAACAAAGCGGCGGCGGCTGCAGTGAAGAGTTGCAGCGTGCGGCGGCCTAAAAACATGTAGTTCTCCTCAGCGTTTCGTCAACCCGTCCGTCGATCTCGGGTGCGCGGATTCTAACCCGCGTTAATGATCGCGCGGAATGCGGTAAAATTTTTTTATCCCTTGCAGAAAACCCATAACAAATTGAAGAGTGTCCAGATTGACCGCTACGGCGGGCCGGAAGTCCTCATTCACCGCGATGTCGCGATGCCGCAGCCAGCGTCAGGTGAGGTGCTGATACGCATCACGCATGCCGGTATCAATTTCATGGACATTCATACGCGCGAGGGCAAATACGCAAAATCGAAAACGTACAACGTCGGATTGCCGTGCACGCTCGGCATGGAGGGCGCCGGTAAAATTGTGATGGCAGGCGCGGGCGTTACCGACTTCACCGCAGGCGATCGTGTCGCGTATTGCATCGTATGGGGTAGTTACGCCGAATACGCGGTTGTGCCGGCCTCGCGCGTCGTAAAAGTCCCCGACGCACTGCCGCTCGAAATGGCGGCGGCCTCTTTGTTTCACGGCTTTACTGCGCATTACCTGGCGCATGATGTCGGCCGCCTCGCGCCGGGCGTGACGTGTCTCGTCCATGCGGCATCTGGCGGGATCGGGCAGATTCTGATCCAACTCGCAAAGCAACTCGGCGCGACCGTTTATACAACGACGAGCACGCTGAAAAAGGCGCAAGTTGCGCGCGAACGCGGCGCCGATCTCGCGGTTTTATATGAAGACGGGCGATTTGCCGACGCGGTGCGCGATGCAACGAACGGGCGCGGCGTCGATGTGGTATTCGATTCAATCGGTAAAGCGACTTTACGCGACAGCTTTCGCGCGACTCGCAAGCGCGGGCTCGTCGTCGCCTTTGGCAGCGTGTCCGGGTCGGTGCGCGATCTCGATCCGATCGAACTTGGTGAAGCGGGCTCGTTATTTCTCACGCGGCCGCGGCTCGCGGATCATCTGCCGGATGCAGCGACGACGCGCCGGCGTGCTGCCGATATTTTTTCGGCGGTGCTGGACGGGAGCCTCAAGATATCAATTGCCGGGCGCTATACGCTCGACGCCGTTGCCGCCGCCCATGCCGCGCTTGAAGAACGGCGCATGATCGGCAAGCCGATCATGGTTTTGGACGAATAGCGACGATGGAATGTTTATGAGTCAAAACGTCTTAGGAACGCGCGCGGATATTGCCGCGGTTGTGCTGACTGCGGCCGGGCTCGTGGCTGCGATCATGCTGCATTTGTTGCCCGCACTGTTCGCGTGCCTGCTCGTGCATACACTGGTGCATATGCTCGCACCACGGATGTTTGGTCCCAAGGCCGACCCCGCGCTGGCGCGCATCGGCGTTGTCATCGTGCTCACGGTGATCGTGGTGGGGCTCACTGCAATACTGGTCGGCGGCGCGGCGGCTGCTTACCGACGAGAAGGTGCGGACCTTGCGTCATTGATGCAGAAAATGGCGGACATCATCGACGGCGCGCGCACGACGATGCCCGGCTGGATGCAAGACGCCCTGCCCGCCAATGCAGACGCGCTAAAAAATGATGCGGCGAGCTGGTTGCGCGGGCACGCAGGCGAACTCAGAAAGGCGGGCGGTGAAGTGGGCCGCGGGATTGCGTATGCGCTGATCGGCATGGTAATAGGCGCGCTGTTGGCGGTGCGTGAAATCGCTCCGGCCCGCGTGCAAGGTCCGCTCGCTCTGGCATTGCAACGCTGTGCATTGCTCGTCGAGGATTCTTTCAGCCGGGTCGTGCTCGCCCAGATACGCATATCGGCGCTCAACACCGCGTTGACCGCAATTTATCTGGCGGGAGTGCTGCCGGCGTTCGGCGTTCATCTGCCGCTGACGAAAACCATGATCGCGCTGACGTTTGTTGTTGGCCTGTTGCCGATCATCGGCAATCTCATTTCCAACACCGTAATCGTGATCATCAGCTTCAGCTACTCGTTGCCGATTGCCGGCGCCTCGCTATTGTTCCTGGTTATAGTGCACAAGCTCGAATACTTTATCAACGCGCGTATCGTCGGCTCACGCATTAACGCCTCGGCGTGGGAATTATTGTTTGCGATGCTCGTGATGGAGGCGGCATTCGGTCTGCCCGGGGTAATTGCGGCGCCGGTGTTCTACGCTTATGCGAAGGCGGAACTCGTCGCGCGCAAGCTGGTTTGAGACTATGTCGATGCGCTGTTTCCCTTCTGATTCGTTTCATCCAACACTTCTGAGCCAAAATCGTGACAGTGCATCGCGCGTTTCAATTATGTTGTGGGCTCTGAGTAGCTTGCTTTCAGGGTGTTCATTGAACCTGGGTGAGATCAGTGGTCATCAGGCCGCCTTCTGTGCATATAATTCGCGCCAAGTATAACTTGCGCATCGACACCATGCTCCAATGGATCCGGCTACCGCTTTTAAAATTCGCGTTAGCAGTGCGCGTTCTGGCGGGGATTGTCTGCCTCCTGCTCGCGCCCTCGGCGCCGGCCCAGGATTCGTTTATTCTGTCGCTCGCCGCTGCCATTGATCAGTCTTCCCTGACGCCGCGCGAGCGGCTCGGCCTGCGCCTGTTTTTCGATAGCAGCCTGTCGGAACCAGCGGGCGTTGCATGCGCTTCGTGCCATGATCCGCGGCGCGCGTTTACCGGCAACAACAGCACGCTAATCGGGGTGGCGCTGGGCAGCCGGTCCGACCAGTTCGGCACGCGCGATGCGCCTACCCTCATGTACCTGGCCACTGCGCCGCGCTTTGGCAGCATTGAAAAAGACGGCAAACGCGTGCTGGCGGGCGGTCATTTTTGGGACGGCCGTGCCGACACGCTGGAAGAACAGGCCAGCCAGCCGTTTTTCAACCCGGTGGAAATGAATAACGCCAGTGTACCCGCGTTGATTGCCAAGATCGAAAAAGCCGCCTACGCCGCCGCGTTTCGCCAAGCGTGGGGTGAAACCATTTTCAATAATCCCGAGGCGGCGCTTGATGCAGTGGCGGCCTCGATTGCCGCTTTTGAGCGTACGCGCGTGTTCCAGCCGTTTACTTCGAAATTTGACTACGTGATGCGCGGGCAGGCGAAATTTACTCAGCAGGAACAGCGCGGGTTGACTCTTTTTACGCTACCTCAAAAAGGCAATTGCGCGCATTGCCATAGCGTCGATGCCGCTTCAGGCAATCCGCAGAAATCGTTGTTCACTGACTTTAGTTTTCGCGCGCTGGGGCTGCCGCGCAGCTCGCGCATTCCGAAAAATTCCGATGCCGCGTTTGTCGACCTCGGGTTGTGCGAGCGCGTGCCGGTGTCGGGTGCCAGGTTGCCGGTGACAACTGCCAAGCCGCCAGTGACAGACCCCGCAACCTGCGGATTTTTTAAAACGCCGACTTTGCGCAATATCACACTCACCGCGCCGTACATGCACAACGGTTTTTTCGACAACCTGCGCGACGCGGTGGCGTTCTACGCCACGCGCGATACCCAGCCGGCGCGGTGGTTTCCCGAAGGCAAGAAATTTGACGATCTGCCGGCTCACTATCATGCCAATGTCGATGTCGACACTCAGCCCTATCAGCGCCGCCCGCGGCAGCGCCCGCAACTCTCGATTGAGGAAATCGACGACATTGTGGAGTTTCTGTACACGCTCACCGACGGCTACCAACCGTAATGAAAATACACCGTGAGCCGAACGATACTCAGATCGCCCAACAATAAATAATGAAAGTCTCGCGGCGAGGATCTGCGGGCTAACCTGGGTCGGCCATAGCCGCGCGTCGGAATCAAACCGTAGACCGTGCGAGGCGAACGAAATCTTGGGCTTTTACCGAAGTTTCATTGCCGGAAGGTGGGAAGCTAGTCGCGAAGGGGGAAAGTGTCTAAACTAAACAGTGCTGGTCTTGTTAAGCGTATCGCGAACCGCGAACCGCGTGGCGTACCTAAGATGCCACGAGTAGCCAATGAAGATGGAGGAGTAGTTATGAAAAGAATAATGGTGGGAATAGCCTTATGGGCCATGCTGGGACCTGGAGCGCAGGCACAAACGCAGCAGGAGCTTTCAAGGGACGGCAACGGCGGCAGCACCGACAATGTACTGACCTATGGCATGGGATATCACCAGCAGCGCTACAGCAAGCTGGATCAAATCAACAAAAATACCGTCAAGCGCCTGGTGCCGGTATGGAGCACGTCGCTCGCCAACGAGTATGGCGAGCAAGGCCAGCCGTTTGTTTACGATGGCACCATGTACGCCGCCAACGTCAAGCGCGTGTTAGCGATGGACGTGGGCACGGGGCGCATCAAGTGGAACTTCGATCTCGAGTGGGATCCCGCCGTGCCGCGCGTGGTGTGCTGCGGACTTAACAACCGCGGCGTCGCGTTGTTCGACGGCAAGGTGTATGTGGCCTCAATCGATGCGCACATCTATGCGTTGGACGCCAAGACCGGCAAACAGTTGTGGAAATCCAAGGTTGCCGAATGGAAAGACGGTTATTCCATCACCAGCGCGCCCAGCGTGGTCAACGGCATCGTGATGAGCGGCATGACCGGCGGGGAATACGGCGTGCGTGGCTTTGTGATTGGTTTGGATGCGCAAAGCGGCAAGGAGGTCTGGCGTCGCCACACCACGCCGGATCCGACTGAAAAGGCTTACTCGACCTGGCCGCAGGACGATTCGTACAAGCGCGGCGGTGCCTCGACTTGGATCACCGGTTCGTACGATCCAGAACTGGATCTCTCCTACTGGGGCACCAGTAACGGCGGTCCGTGGTCCTGGAAAGGCCGTCCCGGCGACAACCTGTGGGTGGCTTCAGTGATCGCTATCCGTCCAAAGACGGGCGAAATCGTATGGCACTACCAGTGGACGCCGGCTGAAACCTATGACTTCGACGGCAATAACGAAAACGTGCTGGGCGAGCTCACTCTCGACGGCAAAAAGCGCAAGGTGTTGATGCACGCCGATCGCAA
This sequence comes from Betaproteobacteria bacterium, assembly GCA_025360445.1. Classification (GTDB taxonomy): domain Bacteria; phylum Pseudomonadota; class Gammaproteobacteria; order Burkholderiales; family SG8-41; genus PALSA-1004. The sequence continues at coordinate 1,036 of JANYCE010000150.1, read as the reverse complement.
CGGCTTGTTGTACGTGCTCGACCGCGCCACCGGCGAAGTGCTCGCGGGCAACCCGTATGTGAAAACCAACTGGGCAACCGGCGTGGATCTCAAGACGGGCCGTGTGGTTGAGACCGATGTTGCCAGGCGCCTGCGCGCGGGTGAAAAGGTTGAACTCGAACCGCGTTGGACCGGCGGCAAGAACTGGATGCCGATGGCCTTTAACCCTGCCACGGAGCGGCTCTATTTTTCGATGCTCGAGGAAACCGCGATTTACCAGTTGGACCAGAATCTGCCGGTGTACAAGCCGGGTGAGCGCTATGTGGGGGTCACCAACACCACCAAGGAACGCGACGCGACGAAGCCTTGGGGCTACTGGGGTGCGGTGCTCCCGATGACGGGCAAGTCTGCCTGGCGCACGCCGCTGGTCGATCTGCCGAGCTGGTCGGGCGCCATGGTCACCGCTGGCGGCTTGGTGTTTACCGGCAACACTGCGGGCGACTTCGCGGCGCTGGATGAAGCCAGCGGCAAGATACTGTGGCAATTCAAAACACCATCAGGCGTGAACTCACAGCCCATCACCTACACGTACAAAGGCAAGCAATACGTTTCCGTATTCTCCGGTTTGGGCGGCGGAACGTCGGCCAGGCGCGAAACGGCGGGAAAAGTACTGCCCGCCGGCACGGTGTGGACGTTTGCGCTGATGGACTAGGCGCGAGACCGCTTAGCTTTACGACAATCCCACCGGCCAGGGCCGGTGGGATTTTTTTGACTATGGCAGATTATTTTTTGTAACTATTTCATGAAAAAAATAGAATTTCAAAAGACTGGAGCAGGAATGCTGATGGCGCTTGCATTGAGCGCACACGCACAGGATTTTCCCGCGGAGCAAATCAAGCTGGGCGCGGACATGTACGCGAGACATTGTTCGCCGTGCCACGGTGTGCGCATGAAAAATCCCGAGGGCGCGTTTGATCTCATGACCTTTCCTAAAGATCGGGGGGACCGCTTTCGCAACTCGGTCGGCAAAGGCAAGAACAGCATGCCGCCGTGGGAA
>JANYCE010000132.1 GCA_025360445.1 Betaproteobacteria bacterium | reverse complement strand
GGTAACACCGCCACCGGCAGCATCAGCGCCTTGCCGATTTTTTGCAGCACTGCAAAAGCGTTTTTAAACATAATTGAAATCTCCAGATGGTTTATTTTTAGGATGCTATTGCAGTGAGGTGGGCACGAACTTCTGTGGCTGTACCCATTTGTACTACTTGTTGCGCGAGCGCCTGACATTGCGCCAAAGATTGGCGGCGGATCAGTGCCTTGATTGCCGGAATTGCCGGCACCGAGACCGATAGCTCTTGCACGCCTAGTCCAATCAAGACTGGCACGCAAATCGGATCGGACGCCATACCGCCGCAGACCCCAACCCATTTGCCATGCTTGCGCGCGCCTTCGCAAGTGAGCTGTATCATTTTAAGAACCGAGGGATGCAAACCGTCGGCCTTCTTGGCGAGCTTGGGGTGGCCTCTATCCATCGCCAGCGTGTACTGGGTCAGGTCATTGGTACCGATCGAAAAGAAATCCGCCTCACGGGCGAATTGTTCGGCCATCAGCGCCGCCGACGGCACTTCGATCATGATGCCGACCTGCACGTCGTGATGCCCGCTCAGCGCTTGCTCTTGCGCCAGAATCGCCTTGGCCTCGCGCAATTCTTCCAGCGTGGCAATCATCGGAAACATGATGTGCAATTTAGTCAAAGGTGCTGACCGTAAAATCGCACGTAACTGCACCCGGAACATCTCCGGCTGATCAAGGCTGACGCGAATACCGCGCAAGCCGAGGAAGGGGTTATCTTCTTTTGGCAGCGGCAGATACGACAAGGGTTTATCGCCACCGACATCGAGCGTGCGCACGATCAGCGTGCGCTCTTTGCCTAGCGCTTGCGCCACTGCGCTATACGCGCTGGCCTGCTCTTCTTCACTTGGTGCGGTATCACGCTCGTCAAACAAAAATTCCGATCTCAGCAAACCCACACCTTCTGCGCCATTGGCCACGGCGGCATGTGTGTCTTGCGCATTGAGTGCATTTGCTGCGACCTCAATGCGATGCCCATCGGTAGTGGTCGCGGGCGCTTGCGCCTGGGTTTTTTCTTGTTCGTTGATGGCGCATTGTTGTGCCACGCGCGCATATGCCTCAGTGATGTCAAGCGCGCTTGGCTGACATTGCAACAAGCCATGTGTTCCGTCCAGAACCACTACAGTACCGTCGACTAAATTGAGTGCAGCTTCGTCGATGCCGCAAATGGCCGGAATGCCCAGTGAGCGCGCGAGTATCGCCACGTGGCTGGTGGCACCGCCTGAGGTGGTGCAAAAGCCGCGTACCTTGTCGCGGTCGAGCGCTGCAGTGTCAGATGGTGTCAGACTTTCGGCGATGAGTATCGAGCCATCCGGCACAATCATCTGCGTTTGCTTTACGCCGGCGAGTAATGCCAAGACGCGTTGGCCGACATCGCGGATATCGCTGGCGCGTTCACGCAAGAGCGCATTCTGTGCGCCTTCGAGTGCTTCCAATTTCTGTGCATATTCCGAAAATGCAGCACGCCAGGCGTAGCCCGCGCTTTTGCCACTGTCGATTGCGCGTAACGCCAAAGCTAGCAGATCCGGGTCTTCCATCAGTTCCTGATGCGCTTCGAGAATTTTGGCTTGTTCGGGGCGTTGCATGCCCGCCTTAAGCAGGTCAATTTGACGCCGCGCTTCCTGCAGAGCATGGTCGAGTTTGCCGCGCTCATGTGCAGGTGCATCTCCAACTTCAACCACATCAATAATGGCCGCGCGAAATTGCACAATTGTGCCGACAGCCAAGCCGGGTGAGGCCGAGACGCCTGCCAGCTCGGTACTTGAGTTAGCCGTGGCGCGGACAGCAATCGGTTCTACCATTGCCGGCTGAACAGGGGCTTCGCCAGGCTTTTCGCCGCAGCCGTCAGCCAGCAAGGCCGAAACGGCTTGAATTGCCTCATGCGCATCAGGCCCGTTGGCCGCCACTTCGATGAAGTCGCCACATTGGGTCGCCAGACCCATGATGGCCACCACCGATTTGGCATTGGCGGCATCTGCACCGCGCATAATGCGTACGTCGGAAGTGAATTTTTTGGCTAGTGCCGCTAACACGGCAGCGGGGCGAGCATGCAAACCAGTGATATTTGGCAGGCTTACTTTAACGCCATGCACAAAGCCCGATTGCGCCTGTCCTGATACTTGTGTGGCATTGGTCAATTCTTGTATTAACTCTAGCTGCAAGACCACTGATTTTCCGGCAATGACTACGCCACTGGCGGGCACCATTCGCGCGACTTTTTCGATATTTGCGACCAGAATTTGCGTGAGCAAACTACGTGCATGGCGGGCGACAAAATCAACGTCAAACCTAATCAGGCTTTGACCAACTTCAACATGATCACCCTGACGCACCATAGGCGTAAAACCCGCGCCTT
>JANYCE010000108.1 GCA_025360445.1 Betaproteobacteria bacterium | reverse complement strand
TCGCTATCTGATTGCCAAAGAGCAGATCATCCAGGGCCGAGTCGGCAAGGTGATCGGCGGCGCGGCACGCGTGTTCAACTCGCGCTCACAGGCGCTTGCGATGCTGAAGCGCAATCCGGAAGCGACGCCGGTGGTCGATGCACTCACGTATTACGTCGATCTGATGAACTGGATGCTTGCCGGCAATGCGCCGGTCGAAGTGTTCGCGCGCGGCCAGACCGGTGTACTGAAAGCCGCCGGCCACAACGTCGACGACGTGAACTGGTCGATCGTCACGTATGCGGATGGCGCGGTGGTCAATCTCGGCGTAAGTTATGCGCTGCCGGAAAAATATCCGGCGCTAGGCCACGCGGCGCGCGTTGAAATTCTCGGCACTGAAGGCGTGATCATATTGGACGACGATCACACCGATCAGTTGATGTACAGCAACAAAGGCGTGCCGCACGTTTATCTGCCCGATCACAACGTCAATATGGTTTTCCTGTCGAGCGGCACTCCGGGCGACTGGGCGCTCGGTGACTTTTGGGGCCCGATCGCCAACGAAACGCGCGCCTGGCTCGATCATCTGGCGACGGGCAAGGCCTGCGTGCACGCGACGGCGGAAGATGCCCGCTGCAATCTGGAAGTGACGCTGGCGATTCAACTGTCGGCGGCGAGCGGCAATACCGTGAGATTGCCGCTGGCAGAGTAGCTGCAAACCTGAGGATCGAGGAGCAAGGATTGAAAAATACAGCGATGGTGGTAATCGCCTGCGGCGCGAGTGGATTTGCGATGTCTGCAATGAATGCACTCGCGCAAATTTATCCGACCAAGCCCATCCGCATGATTGTCGCGTATCCGCCCGGCGGTGGCACTGACATCGTTGGCCGCATGATGGCGCAAAAACTTTCGGAGAATTTGGGTCAAACAGTGGTGATCGATAATCGCGGCGGCGCGGCCGGCAGCATTGGCAGCGAAATTGCTGCGAAGTCGGTGGCCGATGGCTATACGATATTGATGGGTAATGTTGCGCCGAATGCAATCAACGTGAGCCTGTACGCGAAGCTTGGTTACGATCCGGTCAAAGATTTCGAGCCGGTGAGTCTCGTGGCATCTACGCCTAATATTTTGGTAGTCAACCAGTCGCTTGCGGTTAAAACAGTGGCTGACCTCGTGGCGCTAGCGAAGGCGAAGCCGGCAACGCTTAACTATCCATCGGCCGGTCTCGGCAGTTCGTCGCATCTGGCAGGCGAATTATTCGACAATCTCGCCGGGGTAAAGATGGTGCACATCCCGTACAAGGGCGGCGGCCCGGCGCTCACCGATTTGCTTGGCGGGCAAGTGCAGTTGATGTTCGCGACCATGCCTGCCGCGATGCCGCATGTACGCTCCAACAGGTTGCGCGCGGTTGCCGTGACGAGCAACAAGCGTTCGCAAGCAATGCCGGAATTGCCGACGATCGGAGAAACACTTAAAGGCTACGACGCATCGACGTGGTATGGCGTGCTCGTGCCCGCGCGCACGCCGCGGCCGATCGTCATGCGTTTGCATGGCGAGATCGTCAAAATTCTCGGCGTGATTGAAACCCGTGACCGGCTCCTCGCGCAGGGCTTTGAACCGGTCGGAAGTACGCCGGCAGAATTCGCAACGTACATTAACTCGGAGATCGTCAAGTGGGGCAAAGTCATCAAGGCGGCAGGCATCAAGCCAGAATAAGCGCACGCGTAAATCAGGTATCGGTGCGTACGGCGCCGACAGTGCGATGTTACTTTTAAGGGCAGAATTTGCGCTTGCATTTTTCGAGTAATATTCGATTTCCCGTCTGATGACGCGGCGAGAATTCCAAAAAAAACAGGCAATTGAGCGTTTCATAATGGATGACAATCGGAACGCTCATTCCCTCACCTCGACCCTCTCCCGAAGGAGAGGGTGAGAATGGCACTAACTCCCTGTCGCGAATTAGTGAAAGATCAATAGTTGAGAGGACACAATGGCAGCACGCATACCTAAAATCAAAAACACAATTGAAAAAAAGCATCGCAAGCTCACGCGCAAAGATGTTCATGCGGCGGCCAAGCGCCTGAAGAATTGGGGACGCTGGGGCAAGCACGATGAAATCGGCACGCTCAATTTCGTGACGCCCGCCAATATCGTCGAGGCAGCGAAACTCGTCACGCGCGGCAAGGTGATTTCTCTCGCGCTCAATTACGACCAGAGCGGGCCGCAGGGCGGCAAGACCAAGTATCCGGCGCTCGGGCGCTTCAATCCGATCCACCTGATGACGCGCACCGGTACTGACGCGTACTCGGGCGTGCTTGATCATCGCAAAATCCGCGGCACCGACGACATCATTATCATGCCCTTGCAGTGCGGCACGCAGTGGGACGGCCTGGGTCACATCATGTACTACGATTACATGTGGAACGGCTATGACTGCCGCAACGTGACGAGCGCAGGCGCGCTCAAAGGCGGCATCGAAAAAATCAAAGAGAAAATGGTTGGTCGCGGCGTACTGCTAGACGTGCCGCGCGCGCTCGGCAAAAAATGGCTGCCTGACGGTTTCGCCGTCACCAACGAATTGCTGGATTTCACCGCAAAAAAACTTAATGTCGAAGTTAAGCGCGGTGATTTTCTGCTGGTTAGAACCGGACATGTCGAGCGCAAATTCGCGGACAAGAATTGGGACGGCTATTCGGGCGGCGATGCGCCCGGCCTCGCATTCGAAACCCTCGATTGGCTGCACAAAAAGGAAGTCGCCGCGATTGTCACCGATACCTGGGGTGCTGAAGTGCGGCCTAATGAGACCGAAGACACCAACCAGCCGTGGCACTGGATTGCAATTCCGATCATGGGTCTGACCGTCGGTGAAATTTTTGACCTCGGCGCATTGGCAGTCGATTGCGCAGCGGACAAGCGTTACGAGTTTATGTTTGTAGCACCTGCGTTGCCGATTACCGGCGGCGTCGGTTCGCCGGTTAATCCGTACGTCATCAAGTAAAGCCGTTCCGCGACGTCTGGCGACGCGGGAACGGCTGCGCGGGTTCGAGCGGACGTAGAACGTCGTTCAACTCGCGCTTCCAAGGAGAAGGCAGATGCGGTGGTGGTGCGCGATAGCGGTGTGCGCGCTCGGTGTTGGCAGCGCCGTTGCGCAAAGTTTTCCCACTCGTCCGATCCGGATCGTTGTGCCATGGCCGGCGGGCGGGCCGCCCGATGCGGTTGCACGTCTGGTTGGCCAGCGCATCGGAGATGCCCTAAAGCAGCAGGTCGTCATCGATAACCGCCCTGGCGCCAACAGTATCATCGGCACCGAACTCGTCGCCCGCAGCGCACCCGACGGTTACACCTATCTGGTCACCACCGGTTCGCATACGACCAACGCAGCGTTGAACTCTAAGCTTCCGTACGACACGCTGAAAGATTTTGTGTCGCTTACCCAGATCGGTGAATCCGCCGGGATGGTACTTGGCGTGCACCCGTCGCTCGCAGCTAAGAACGTGCAGGAACTCGTCGCGCTCGCGAAAACGAAACCGGGCCAGCTTACCTTCGGCTCGGCGGGCAATGGCAATACGCTGCACCTTGCGGGCGAATTGTTCAAGGCGGCGACCGGTACCAGCAT
>JANYCE010000083.1 GCA_025360445.1 Betaproteobacteria bacterium | reverse complement strand
CCCGAATACGATGCAACCGACCGCTTGAAAGCAATGGCCTACATTCAGCAACATCATGCACGCGGTGAAGTCGTTACGGGTTTGCTGTACGTCGATCCCGAGTCCGCGGACTTGCACGAGCACTTGAACACCGTAAACGCGCCGCTTAACCGCCTGTCCGAGCGCGAACTGTGCCCGGGCTCGATCGCGCTGGATAAAATTAACGCGTCGTTGCGTTAGTCGGTCACAAGTTTCAGAGTTTCACGCGAGACAGCGAGTGCACTCAAAGGCGTGGGCGCTGACCGCTGACATTACCGGCGCACGCCTGGCGTCTCGATCGGCAGTCCGCCCTCCCGCCACGCAAGGTATAGCTCGAGATCGAGAAATTCGGGCGCGCCCTGCGGCGACAACTCAGCGCGAACTCCCGACTGGCAGCTGCGAAAGCGCCGGTGCAAGGAACCCATGGTCTGCCATTCGAGGCGATATATCGGATAAGCGACACTGTGTCCCTGGCTGATTGTTTCAGGCCCGAGTTTTTTTCCCCAGTTGTCCTGGTGACATTGCGCGCACGACAAATTCATTTGTCCCATCCGCCGATAGTAAAGATCCCGCCCGGCTTCGAGCCGGCCGCGCATTTGCGCGTCGATGGTGACGCTTGCCGGCATGCCACGCGACTGCTGCCCGACATAAGCCGTGAGCCCGAGCAGCTCGGCGGATTCATACTTGAAAGGCTCCGCCTGCTGGCGGCGTTCGCGGCATTGCTGAATACGACCTTCAATATTGATCAAGCCCGCGCGCGCGGCATCGAACTGCGGATAGCGTGCCGTCACGCCTCGCATGCTGGTTTTCGCATCGCCATGACAGGCCGCGCATGACTTGCCGGCGGCGCCCGCGGATTCCTGCCACAGCTTTTCCCCGCGCGTGACCCACAACATCCCGGGGTTGGCAAAGTCATCGCGCTGCAAATCGCGTACTTCCGGCCCGGTGAATTCAAGCCCGGATTTGAGCGGCTGTGGCTTGGCCGCGTTCTGAGCGTGGCCGGCAACGCAAATCAGGGCCAGTGCTACGGCCAGCAAGCCGCCGCACAGCGTTTTCTGCGTCATCCCTTCACCGTGAGTGCTGCGCGCTCCGAACCGGTTTGTCCTTGATCGTCGACCCAATCGAACACCAGCTCGCCGCTCGCTTCCGCAACCGTGAAAAAACTCAGGAATGGATTGGCGGCGACACCCGAGCCCATTTCAGCGCGGAATACCTCCACCCCGTTGTAGCGGCATACCAGAGCGTTGACGACATTCTTCGGCGCTGCGCGTCCGCTGTCGTCCAGCCGGAAGCCGGTTTCCATCGGATGCTGGATTGCGATGCGGATCTCGATCACCTCGCCACGCCGGGCGCTCGCTGGAACCTGGATGCGTGCTGTCATGCTTTATGTCGCGTCATAACAAGCGGATAACGTGACGACGACGTCAGCGGTTGCGGACCAGAACGATCCATCCGACAGTGCCGCCAGCGCCAGCACGCGTTGACTGCCCCCTAATCTGACGCGCGTGCTGATTTGCGCGCGGCCGGCACGCGGCCCGAGATAAAAGTTCGCAACATTGGGCCGCGGATTGCGCGCCGCGTATAGATGAATGCTTTTGACGTAGTCGTTTGCCGTCATTGCGCTTTCGACATTGACCTTGAGGCTCACCGAGTTGCCGTTATCGGCAAACGGTGGCAGTTCGAGCTTCACGCGTCCGGTTTGCACCTTCGCGCCGCCGGTCACCGTCAATACCATTGCATCCACGGATTCGGTGGACGCCTGGCCGTAGGCGCGCACCGTGGGCCACGCGGCGATGGCCATCAGACCGGCAAAGAAACGGCGGCGTGAAGTCTTTTTCATCGGTCAATCCCGCAGCGTAAGCAAGTACGCAATCACGTCTTCGATTTGCTGCGCGTTGAGCAGCGGTTTGCCGGCGTACGCGGCGGCCACTCGTTGCAGTCCTTCGATGCGGTAATACGCAGGCATCACGCTTACGGGATTGATGCGCGTCGAATCCACCATGCGCAACCGCAATTGCGCAGCCGACAGGCGCTGGCCTACGCCGGCAAGCGACGGGCCGATATTGCCGAGTGGGGTGTCGCCTGACTCCGGCACGCTGTGGCACAGAAAACAGTTGCCGCCGTCGCGGCTCAAGACTGCTGCTTTGCCGCGCACCGGATCGCCCCGTTCAACGGTGAGCGGCGATTGAATTTCGCCTTTCACGATCATGTATGGAACGAGCGCCGGTTCGGCTGCAATTGCCGCTGAAGCAGCGAGCCAACCCAAAGTCGCCGCGCAA
>JANYCE010000077.1 GCA_025360445.1 Betaproteobacteria bacterium | reverse complement strand
AAACCGAATTTTCACGGTATGCCTGTCGCCGCGCGCACGGAGTTTCTTTCGCCAAGTTCGCACAAGTCCGCGCCATCGGGCAGCGCGCAGTGAACACGAAATTCCGAAATTCGACTTGTGCATGGCCTATCGTCGGGACCTGCAAACGCACCGTCAAGGCGCGAATTCCTCCGGAACGTGTTTATCGATTACTCTACGCGAGCTAAATGAACGCATTGACTTTCCAGGCATTACGCATGCTGTCCGACGGCGAATTTCGCTCGGGCGAGGCGATGGCGCGCGTGCTTGGCGTATCGCGTGCGAGCATATGGAATTCACTTCATGCGTTGGATGTTTCCGGCATTGAGATTTTCAGAGTTCGCGGTAAAGGTTATCGACTGGCCCAGCCATTGGAACTGTTATCGAAAGACGCAGTGTGTTGCGCGTTAGGGGCGCTCGCATCGCGATTCTCAATCGAACTTTTTGACCGCATCGAGTCGACGAACACCCACTTGATGAAGCGCTTGGCCACCGGTGTCGCGAGCCGCAAAGTGATTGCCGCCGAATGGCAAACCGGCGGGCGCGGGCGGCGCGGACGTGAATGGCACGCGCTGCCCGGCGCGGCGCTGACTTTCTCGCTGCTGTGGCGTTTCGAGCAAAGCGCCGGTTTTCTTGCGGGACTCAGCCTCGCGGTCGGCGTGGCCGTCGTGCGCGTGCTCGCCCGTTTTGGCGTGCAAGCGGGCATGAAGTGGCCCAACGACGTACTGTGGCAAGGCCGCAAGCTCGCGGGCATTCTGATCGAAATGCAGGGTGACGTGCTGGGGCCCAGCGCCGCGGTTATCGGCGTTGGGCTGAATTGCCGCATGCCGGCGCGCTTGCTCGAGCGCATCGATCAACCGGCAGTCGACATTGCCGGTGTGACCGGCAGTGCACCAGATCGCAATCAACTGCTCGCCGCGTTGCTCGGCGAACTCGATCTGGTATTAACACTATTCGCGCGCGCTGGCTTTGCAGCATTCCGCGATGAGTGGCAAACGTATGACGTCTATCGCAACAAACCGGTCAGGATCGCATTGCCGGACGGCAGCACGGTCGCAGGCACCGCTCAGGGCGTTGGGGAAAATGGCGCGATGTTATTGACTACGCAAGCGGGCACTTTGCGCTTTCATAGCGGGGATGTCAGTTTGCGGTTGACCGCATGAGTGCAGTGCCAAAAAAAGATGCGGTGCTGGCAATAGATGCCGGCAACACGCGCATCAAATGGGGTTGGCACGACGGCGTGCAGTGGCGCAGGCGCGCATGGGTTGCCACCGCCAAAGCCAGCCAGTTAAAAGCGGTGTTCGCGCGGCTGCCGGTGCCCGCGGTTATCGTCATATCCAACGTGGCCGGTGCAGAGCTGCGTGAAAGCTTGCGGCGGGTGTTGCCAGCCGCGCCGGCACCGCAGTGGCTGTCGAGCGGTCGCGAGCATAGCGGCGTGAGCAGCAGTTATGCCAAACCTGCGCAACTTGGATGTGACCGCTGGGCCGCCCTCATCGGTGCTTATCGCTTGTTTGGCGCGGCCGCCGTCGTCGTCAACGCCGGCACCGCTTTAACGGTCGATGCGTTAACCGGCGACGGCGTATTTGCGGGCGGCATGATCGTGCCCGGTGTGGAACTGATGCGCCAGGCGCTGGCCGATAACACCGCCGGCCTAAAACGGCGGCCCGGCAGTTTTAGTTTCTTTCCCGATACGACCGGCGATGCAATCTTTAGCGGCGCGATTAACGCCGCCTGCGGCGCGATCGAGCGCATGGCACGTTATCTTGAAGACGCAGGGCAGGCAGTGCCGTTGTGTGTGATATCAGGCGGCGATGCGGCTGTACTTGCGCCGCACCTTAACCTGGAAGTAAAGCTGGTGGATAATCTGGTCCTGGAAGGTTTACTCACCATAGCGAAAGCCGCGGCGCCAGCGCCGCGCGCGATGAAAAATAAATGAGACTGCTTTTTCTGATTCTGTTGCTGGCGAATGCCGGCGCCTATGGCTATATCCATTTCTCGGAAGGCCGCGCAGGCGCCGGGAATCAAATTATGCTGTTGCAGATTGCGCCGGAAAAAATGAAATTACTGAAGCCCGGCACTCGGCCGCTCCCATCCACCGACGCGCGTGCGCAATCGACGTCGGTCTGCCTTGAATGGAGTGGTTTTGCCGCCGGCGATTCATTACGTGCCGGCCTCGCGCTTGAGCGGGTCGGGCTGCGTGATAAAGTTTCGCAGCGCGAAACCGGTGATCGCTTTTGGGTCTACATCCCTCCGTTTAAGACCCAGGCCGAACTCGATAAAACAACCGGCGAACTCAAGTCACGCGGGATCGCCGATTTTTCAATCGTGCAGGACAACAGCCAACTGCGTAATGCGATTGCACTCGGTGATTTCCAGACCGATGAGGCGGCCAATAACTACGTTCTGCAATTGCGCGAAAAAGGCGTGCGCTCGGCATTGGCCGGCGTGCGTGGCGCCAAGACCATTACTTTTGTCATTCGCGATCCCGGCGATGTAATGGCGGCAAAAGTCGCGGAACTGAAAGGTGATTTTCCTGCTGCTCAACTCAAAGTATTAGCCTGCGCCGACGCAGTAACGGCAAAAAACTAGCCGGTCGCGCGTTCAAGCGCCGCGAATTTTTTTGAGCGTCGCAGTAGTGGACCGCTCGTGCACAAACGGAATCGAATGCACGGCGCCACGCCAGCTTCTGACTTCAGCCGCGCCGACGATTTCGTCGACCGGCCAGTCGCCACCCTTCACCAGCACATCCGGCCGCAGCAGCTTGATGAGTGCAAGCGGCGTTTCATCGTCGAACCAGGTTACCAGGCTGACCGATTCAAGCGCGGCGACCAGCGCCATGCGGTCGGCGAGCGGATTAATCGGCCGGTCGGAGCCTTTGCCGAGACGGCGCACTGACGCGTCGCTATTGAGCGCGACCAATAAACTAGCGCCGAGACTCCGCGCCTGCGCGAGATAGCTCGCATGGCCGCGATGCAAAATGTCAAAGACGCCATTAGTAAAAACAAGCGGTCGCGCGAGCCCGGACATGCGTGCGGCGACCTCGGCCGGTGTGCCGACTTTGGCTTCGAAAATGGGAATGAGCTGCACGCCGGCAGTGTAACGCGGAGGCGGCGCAGGCGCCAAACGGCGCTGCCACGTGAATCACGCGCCACACAGCGCTGAAACGCGAATCGCTAGTCGATGTAATCGAACAGCTTCACGACTCTTTTGACGCCGCCCGTCGTGCGCGCGATTTCGACCGCGTCATCGGCTTCTTTGCGCTTGACCAGGCCGAGCAGATATACGACGCTCGCTTCGGTCACAACCTTGACGTGGATAGCGTTGAATTTCCGGTGATCGACGAAGCGCGCTTTTACTTTTGAAGTAATGAAAGAATCATTGGCGCGCGCCGACAGCGGCGTTATGGCGCCGACGGTAATCTCGTTATAGACGTTGCGCACAT
>JANYCE010000049.1 GCA_025360445.1 Betaproteobacteria bacterium | reverse complement strand
CGGCGTGGCGCTCTTCATCGATTATGGCTTTGCGGCGCGCGAGTATTACCATCCTCAGCGCAGCAGCGGCACCCTGATGTGCCATTACCGCCATCACGCGCATGACGACCCGCTGTGTCTAGTCGGCTTGCAGGACATCACCGCGCATATCGATTTCAGCGCGTTCGCCGCCGCTGCCACAGCTGCCGGGTTAGACGTGCTCGGTTATGCGAATCAGGCGCAGTTTTTAATAAACTGCGGCATCACTGAAATTCTCGCAGAGACGCCCGCCGACAATGCGGCAGCGTATTTGCCGCTGGTGGCGCAGGCGCAAAAGTTGCTAAGTCCGGCCGAAATGGGCGAATTATTCAAAGTGATTGCAGTGGGCCGCGAATTCAGCATGCCGCTCACGGGATTCACGCGCGGCGATAAACGCAATCAGTTGTAAATGCTCACGCCCGCAATTTCGGGCCGCCACTTCATACTGCGGGCACCAACATGCCGCGCTGCACCGCAGGGCGCGCGGAGATCGCGTCGAACCAGCGCTTTACATGCGGATGGTCTGCGAGGTTGGTCTGGAGCCATTCGAAGCGCGCGACCCACGGATAAGTTGCGATGTCGGCAATCGAGTATTCGTCGGCCAGGTATTCGTGGGCGGCAAGCCGTTGATCAAGCACCCCGTATAACCGGTCTTTCTCACGCGTGTAGCGGTCGACCGCATAGGGAACCGGTTCCTTGGCTGCACGCAAAAAGTGATGCGCCTGGCCAAACATCGGCCCCACGCCGCCCATCTGGAACATCAGCCATTGCAGCGCATCGAAACGCAGGCGCTCTGACTGCGGCAGCAGCTGCGCGGATTTGTGCGCAAGATAAATCAGGATCGCGCCCGACTCCATCATCGCGTACGGCTCGCCGCCCGGTCCGTCGGTATCAACGAGCGCCGGTATTTTGCTGTTAGGACTGATCGCGACAAACTCGGGTTTGAATTGATCATTCTGCCCGATGTTGATCGCATGCACGCGATAAAGCAGACCCGTTTCTTCGAGCATGATCGACACCTTGCGGCCATTCGGCGTGGTCCACGTATAAAGATCCAGCATGGCTGGTCCTCCTGTCCTGTATGTATGACTAAGGTGGCGGCGGCTGGTTGCCAGAAACCGCATCCGTTATCGCCGCAATGCGTGCGTGCGCGATCTCTTCCTTGATGTGCGTCGCGCCAACGCACTGCCTGGCGATCGCGCCAGCGTCGACCGCGCGCGCCGCCGCGAGCGCTGCCCTTAGCCTCGACAGGGCAGCCGCACTAGCGGACTCGTCCGCGATGACCGCGCATACGTCAAGTAGCTGCGCAAAACGTCCAGGCCGGCGTAGTGCATCCGTCTCGTGCAAAAGTTTCAGTAAGGCGGCGGCCGGCAGGTCAACTGCCCTGCCCACGTCCGCACAACTGCGCGCAGCCGCCAGGGCGAGTTCGCGGCAATCCTGCGGAACTCGCAGGCGCGCGCATAACGATTCGATCGCCTGTTCGCCTGCATGCATTGCAATCAAGGCAAACCGGGCCGTCAGGTCGAGCCCTGATTTTGCGGCGACGTCGAGTGCGGCCAACCGGCGTACACCCGCGGCGCCCTCGATCAACCCCGTCAGTTCCGCCACCACGATCGCGAATGCGCCGCAGTCTGCGAGCACCCCGAACATGCGCGACGGCCGCGCTTCCATCAGCCCGCGTGCGAGTTCCTGCCACACGCGCTCCGCGACCAGCGCGTCGGCTTCGCCCTGCGCAACCATCGCGCGCATTTGCTGCAAAGTTTCCGGCGCAATATCAAAACCAAACCGCGCCGCGAAACGGGCGACCCGCAATAGGCGCACCGGGTCTTCAGCAAACGCCGGCCCGACGTGCCGCAGTACATGCGCTTTGAGGTCGGCCCCGCCGCCGAATGGATCGATCAATGTGCCTGCTTCATCGCGCGCGATGGCGTTAATCGTGAGATCGCGGCGGGCGAGATCCTGCTCGAGCGTGACATCAGGCGCGGCATGAAACTCAAAGCCGTGATAGCCGCGCGCGGTCTTGCGTTCGGTGCGCGCGAGGGCGTATTCCTCTTTCGTGTCTGGATGCAGGAACACCGGGAAATCTTTGCCGACCGGCTTGTAACCGAGCTTAATCATCTCCGCCGGCGTCGCGCCCACCACGACGAAATCGCGATCGGTCACCGGCAAGCCGAGCAGTTCGTCGCGAACGGAACCACCGACAGCGTAGATCTGCATGGGGGTCAGGTCACGGTTCGTATTGCGGCAACACTTCGGGTTCGCCTGCCGCGGCCGCGTACCATTCCTGCATCGCCGGCAGCGCCAGCACGGTATTCGCGTAACGTTGCGCCGATACCGACAATGCCACCGCATAGGTTCGAAAGCGCGTAGCGACGGGCGCGAACATTGCGTCGGCCACCGAGAAGGCGCCGAGCAGGAACGGGCCGCCATAGCGGCGCAGGCTGTCGTTCCAGATCGCTTCGATGCGAGCGATGTCGCCGGCGACTGCGGCGCCGATGCCCGCGCGCGGCAGCACATGGCGCACGTTCATTACGAGCTCGCCGCGCATTGCCGAAAATCCCGCGTGCATTTCAGCGCTGATCGCGCGCCCGAACGCGCGCGCCGCAGGATCAGACGGCCACAATTGCTTATCGGCATGCCGTTCGGCCAAATACTCGCAGATCGCAAGCGATTCCCAAATGGCGGCGCCCTTATCGATCAGGATTGGTACTTTGCCGGCGGGCGAATAGCGCCGGATCTTCGCGGCGTGATCGTCTTGGTAGAGCGCGATGCGAACTTCCTCAAATGGAATTTGCGCTTGTTTCAGCAACAGCCATGGCCGCAACGACCACGATGAATAGGCTTTGTTGCCGATGACGAGCGTGTAGGGCGCCATGCGCGGAGCACTACTTACGACGCGCGGCCCGCGTGGTCGCGGTACGCTCGGTAACGCGCGCGCGGCGTGGCTTGGGCGAGCCACGTTGGCGCCTCGGCTTCGAGCGCGGCCGGCCGGATCCCGAATGGAAACGGCTCGGCACTGACGTTATCGACCTGCATCGAATGGTAATTGTCGCGCGTCATTAATTGTCCTGGCAGCCACTCGAGCGTCAGCGCTTGCAGATATGAAAGGGTGTCGCCCAAGCCGATGATCGGCCGCCGGTGGCCGGTTAATTCGCCGGTCAGTGCAACGAGTTCGCGCAGCGTGTAAACACGCGGACCGCACAAGTCGAAAGTTTTGCCATGCGATGCCTGATCGTCGAGGCTTGCCGTCAATGCGGCGGCGACGTCTTCAACATAAACCGGTTGAAATCGCGCCTGCGGCCGGCCGATAAAAATCACCGGCAGTAGCGCCTGCAATCGCGCGAACAGATTCACGAAGCGATCTGCGCGCCCGAAGATCACGGATGGCCGGAAAATGGTCCAGTCGAGATTTGAAGCGCGAACCAGCGCTTCGGCTGCGCCTTTGGTGCGCTGATAACTGCTGGGACCCTTGACGTCAGCGCCCAGTGCGCTCATGTGAACGTAGCGGCGCACCCCGGCGTCACCGCACGCGGCAATAATTTTGCGCGTGAGGCCGCGATGCGCTTCGTCAAAGCCCCGCTCGCCACGCCCGTCATGCAACACGCCGACTAGGTTGATCACCGCATCCATGCCGTGCAAGTGGGCGGCAAGCGTGGCGGGATGGTGAACATTGGCATCGCTCACATCCACCGTCGGCAACAGGATCAGAGACTTGGCGCGCTCGCGATTGCGCGTCGGCACGCGCACCAGGTAACGCCGCGCGCTCAATGCGTGGACGACATGGCAGCCGACAAAACCGCTGCCCCCGATCACACAAACTCGCCGCAATTCCATAAACAACGTCCCTTGTTTTCGTCGCGCCGGCAATCGTTAACCGCCGGGTTCGTCCAATGGTTTTTCCACTGTGCGCGATCGCGGCGCAATGATGCCGATGCGTTCTTTCAGCGACAGCAGCGTTTGCCCGAACTGAAGGCTGTAATAGCTCGCGTTGCTCATGACTTTCTTTACGTAGTCGCGGGTTTCGTTGAACGGAATCGACTCGGCATAAATTGCCGCGTCCATCGGCTCATTGGCGCGCCATGCGCGCGCGCGTCCGGGGCCAGCATTATAGGCCGCCGACGCAAGAACCGGATGGCTGTCGAGCGTATCGAGCACATGACGCAGGTACCAAGTGCCGAGATTCAGGTTGGTCTCGACATTGGCAGTGTGCGTGGCCTGATAATTTTTGAGGCCGGCTTTCTGGGCGACCCAGCGCGCGGTAGCCGGCATCAACTGCATGAGGCCGATCGCGCCCGCGCTCGATTTGACGTCGGCAATAAAGCGGCTTTCCTGCCGGATAAGGCCGTAAACCCATGCTTCATCAAGTTGTTGCTGGCTTACATAGCCCTTCATCACGTCGCGGTACGGCGCCAGATAACGCATGCTGAAATCGTGCAGTTCGCGCGTGCGGTCGGCGGTATTGATCGCACGATCGTAAATTTCGCTGCGGCGCGCGAATTCAGCAGCGGCGAGCAACTGCTTGTCATCGAATGAGCGAATGGTCCAACTCCATTCGCGATTGCCCTCGAACCGTAAATTAAGCCGGTAGAACGTGAGCGCGCGCTGCAGTCCCGGCACGCGCGCTATCGCCTGCACCTCTTCGCGAGCAGGTTTGTAGGATGCGAGCGGCAGTTGGCCCTGAACGCCGAGTTCTTCGCCGGCAAGCTGCCCATAAAACGAAAATTCGGTGGCGAGCGGCGCTAACAACGCCTGCGCTTCGTCTGTGCGTCCCTGCACTTTGTAGACGCGGGCCTTCCAATAGCGCCACGCCGCGTCCTGGCTTTCTTTCGGTGACATGGCGTTAATGGCGGCGAGCACATCAGGCCAGCTTTTGGCGCGCAGGGCGCTGCGAACTTTCCACGCGAGTTGCTGGTCGTTCAATTCGCCAGCTTTTGAATACCAGGCGAGCGCATTCGGGTCATGCCGCTGCGCGCCCTGATGAGCGATCGAGCCCCAAACGTAACCGCGCTCGGCCTCTGAAAAGCGCTCCCCCAGCTTGGCCCATTGTTGCACGGCGAGCGGCGGGGCAGTGCGCGCCAGGCGATGCACCGCATACATCACAGTTTCACGGCCGGCACGCGTCTGCAGATTAAAGTTCTTGCGCTCGAGATAAGCCTGCGGGTTGACCGCTATGGAGGGCCACGCCTGCATTTCGGAGAAATCCTTGACCGGCAGATACTCGGCCGCGCGCCGCGCGACGCCGGTATTGCCGGCTTCAAGCGCGAGCCTGATGCGCGCCCACACATCGTCCATGCCAAGTTGCTTGGTGACCGCCAGCGCATCGAACATCGCGGTGCAACTCTCAGGCTGGTCGCGTCCGCTGAACCACAGCGTGCGCGCGACATTCAACGCTTCGGCGCCGTCGCCGCGCAGCCGGCTTTGCAGCGAGTAGCACAGTAGCTCGGGGTCGCTGCCTTCGAGCTTCGGATATTCGGCGTCAAACAGATCCCACTGCTGTCTGACCGCGAGTTGCTTCAACCAATCCGTGCGCAGGCTATTGACTACCGGTCCGTCCCGCAGGCGCTCGAGCATTGCGCGTATCGCGTCCGGCGTCTGTTCGTCGAGCCGCAGCCGAAACCGCCAGTAGGTCAAGTACGGTTCGAGCGGATAGCTGCTCAATGATCTTGCATAGCGCTCGAGCTTGACTGCATCGCCGGCGCGAAATGCTTCACGCGCAGCCAGAAAATCATCATCGTGCGCCGCCGAATGTGCGCGCCCGGCGCATGCGAGCAGCGCGCAGATCAACAATACATTTCTTACGAGCAGTCTTATGGCATCACTCATCGCAGCGATTGTACGTGGTTTGCAACAGGTTTTAACGGTTACCCCAGCGGAAAAGTAGACAACGCACGCGAGTGATGGCGCTAGCGCAACGGCACCCCAACTCCGGCTGGCGCCGCGGCACTACGCCACGGTAACCGCGCGCCGTCTTAAGCGAGGAACAAACGATACGCCGCGTTGCGCGTTTCGTTGGTG
This sequence comes from Betaproteobacteria bacterium, assembly GCA_025360445.1. GTDB lineage: Bacteria > Pseudomonadota > Gammaproteobacteria > Burkholderiales > SG8-41 > PALSA-1004. Next base: position 800 of record JANYCE010000049.1, on the reverse strand, counting down.
TATGGGTAGCCGAGCTTGGCCAGGAACGTTTTGAATGCCGCTTGCTCGCGCGGCGGTACCTGCATCCCTACCAGCACCCGGCCGTAATCGGCGCCGTGGTTGCGGTAATGAAAGAGGCTGATGTTCCAGCCGTGGCGCATGCTGTCTAAAAACTTGACCAGCGCGCCGGGGCGCTCGGGAAATTCAAACCGATACAGGATTTCGTGGTCGACGCCGGACGCATGCCCGCCAACCATATGGCGCACATGCAACTTGGCTAGGTCGTTATTGCTGAAATCGAGCGCATCAAGGCCATTACGCCGAAGCTGTCGCACCAGGCGCGCGGTTTCGTCACTGTTATGCACCCGCACGCCGACAAATACATGCGCGACTTTGGAGTCGCCAAAGCGGTAGTTAAATTCAGTCACGCTGCGCGGTCCGAGCAGGCTGCAGAATTTGCGGAAACTGCCCGGCGTTTCCGGGATAGTCACCGCGAGGACCGCCTCGCGCTTTTCGCCGAGCTCCGCCTCTTCAGCGATGAAACGCAAACGATCAAAGTTCATATTGGCGCCGCATGCCACCGCGACCAGGGTTTTGCCGCGTATGCCTTTACGCTCGACCCAGGCCTTCGCCCCGGCGATCGCCAGCGCACCCGCCGGCTCGAGCACCGCGCGCGTGTCTTCGAACACGTCTTTGATCGCGGCGCAAATTGCGGCGGTGTCGACGCGTATCACTTCATCGACGAGTTCGCGGCAGATCCGAAACGGTTCGACGCCGACCTGCCGCACTGCTACGCCGTCGGCAAACAGCCCGACGTGATC
>JANYCE010000360.1 GCA_025360445.1 Betaproteobacteria bacterium | reverse complement strand
ATTTAGTCGTGTTGCGATTATGCTAAACGCCTTTGGATGCAAGGGCATCGCTCGAAAGCTTTACGCGAGAGCACTCTATCCCGCCGGCACCGTTGGCAGGGCGCAGTGTTAGCCGCACCTGTATGCTCTTTCATCTCTCTCCGTTAGGCGGCTAGGTCTAAGGCGTCACGTTAAGCCAAGTGTAAGATTTCGCACCAGTGCCCTGATATGCCCCGGTCGGGGAGCCAGATAAAAAAGGCCACTGCAAGCAGTGGCCTTTTGTTTTTTCTGCCCTTGCTTACGCGGTACCCGCCCGCTTCTGCGAGAAAAAAAACCGTAGCATTTCGGCTGATGCGTCCGGTCCGGACGGGTGGGTGTATGAGCCTTGCGCGCTTCCACCCGACCACGCATGTCCCGCACCGTGCAGAACCCAATGCTCGACAACTGGATTACTCGCCCTATCCGTGTAAACCGTGCGGCTGTATTTAGTTCCCGCCGCCGTAGCGCCCTGGTGCTCGCTGACTTGCAAGCTGTCGGCATCAGCGGCTCCGATGGTTGCCTCAACGATTTCAGTTGCATTACTTGCAGCCACCGTGCTGTCAGCGTCGCCGTGAAAGACGATCGTCGGCACCGTATTAACAATTCGCGGACGCTGTGCGCGGACAGATGCAAAAGGTCTAATCAGGCCCGCCGGCGATGCCCCGCCTTTCATTGCACTAAACGCCGAAGGCACGTCATGAGCAGCCGCGTAAGGCAGACCGGAATGGGCGCCGATCGCCGCATATAATTCCGGATAGGCGACGCCAAGAATTACTGCCATGGCAGCGCCGGCGGAAAGTCCCGCCACATAAATCCGGCGCTGATCGACTTCGAATTGAGCGGCAACCTCGCGAGTGATACCGGCGATTAGCGAAGGCTCGCCGTCATCACGACGCTGGTCTTGCGTGCGAAACCAATTCCAGCAATTCGATCCATTAGCATTGGCAGCTTGCGCGGGGTATACAACCAGGAATCCGTGCTCATCGGCAAGCGCATTCATTTGTGTGCCAGCCGCGAAATCATCCGGGGACTGTTTGCAGCCGTGCAACATCACGACTAGCGGCACGGTATTCCCCTCAACGGGCGCATAACTCGCAGGAACATACAACTTGTAAGATCGTTTCCCGGCGCCGTTGGTGAATGAGCGGTGCAGGAACTCTCCGTGGCGGGCAGGTTCGGATGCCGGCACAGGGTCGCGCCGCGCACGATCGTAAAATTGCGACGCATTGCCTTCACGCGCCGGTTCTTTGACTGCGGGGTCCGGACTGCCTGGTTCACTCGTATGGTGTTTAGTTAAGCCCGCAGCCGCCAACGCTTTATCGATCGTGCTGGCAACACCGGCAAATGGCCCCGAGTTTGTTCCCAGACCGGCAGACGCGAGCGCGCGCCGAATCATCGCGGTGATGTCAATGGTATCTCCCGCGAGCGGCGGGCGCGGGGTGCGGGAAAATTGAAGGAATTGAAGCAGTCTACGAGAAAAACTTTCGCGAGTTTTCAAGATCATCTTTCAAAGGATTAGTTTTAGAGAATACGATCGTCAAGTGCCTTGCGCACCGCCGGGCTGCAATGAAACGCGCCCAGTACAACGATCGACTCGATGGTCGCTCGCGCGAGTTCCGGCGAAACGTCCGCCGCTATACGCGCCAAACCCACGACCTGAATCTGCAGCGTTTGACCCGCGTCACGCGCGCGCTCGAGGTCCATCCGGCTGAAGTGCTGCAATCCCAGCGTTAAAGTGCGGCGTGCCACCGTTCGCTTAATCTGATCTGCGTGGACGGCCAGTTGATTGCGTATCGCGGTTCTGATGAGATCTGTCCGGTTGGAGTAAAACCCCTCCTGCACCAAAAGATCGATCTGGCCAAGGTCGACGACGCCCAGATTAATCGTGAGCTTCTCGGTGTCGCCTATACCGCGCTTAGCTTCTATTGATGTCGTCATGGGTCTTGCAAACATCCGTATACCATCTATATGGATGTTATTTAGCCAAAAAGCACGGATAAGTGCAACTATTTTTGAGAGCGCCCCCAAAGAGCTAAGTACAATCGCAGGGTTTTCTTCACCCGAACGCCTAATGTCTACCCACCCTACCCGCTACCGAATTAAGTTTAGTGAGATCACCGTCGGACAGCGCTTTTTCGACCCCATCAGCGCCGAGTATTTTGTAAAACATAGCGATACGCTCGCCGCCATGGTGACCGGCCCTGGCGACGGCACGGTACCGGACGAGTTTGAAGCCGACGACATTGTCGGCATGGATCATTAGCCCCTAACGATTTGGCAACACTGCCTGTCGCCCTATCGATGTTACGCGCCCGTTCAATAAAAGAATCGACGAGAGTTTCCGAATGACTCGGTTCAAATTTGCATTCTTGGGCCGCGTGCCATCATGACTTCGCGAGAAGCGCACCGTTATCGTCCAGGTGCATCACGTAATTCAAAAATTCGGCTGCCCCACGTGATCACAAGTTCACCAACTTTTCTTAGTTGCCGGGACCGCTGCGCCTCACCAGAACTATCCACCGCGTGGCGCGTAGCTGCATTCATCATCACCGCCCGCTAATGAATTTATAACAACGTGACCGGTGATTTCAATTACGAAGAAGCGTTCTCCCGCAACATCGGTTGGGTGACGCGGTTAGAACAACAAACACTACAACACAAGCGCATTGCCATCGCCGGCCTCGGCGGCGTTGGCGGCGCGCATCTGATAACGCTCGCGAGGCTCGGTATCGGCGCATTCAATATTGCCGACTTTGACACCTTCGACCTGCCAAATACAAACCGCCAGACCGGGGCCGGCATTAGCAATTTTGGACGGCGCAAGACCGAGACTCTCAGCGAGATGGCCCTTGACGTAAATCCTGAGTTACGCCTGACCATCTTTAACGACGGTGTCAATGTTGAAAACATTGCCGAGTTCCTCGACGGTGTCGATTTATATGTCGACGGCCTCGACTTCTTCGCGTTTTCGGCCCGCAGCCTGGTGTTTAGAGAATGCGAAAAACGGCGGATCCCCGCCACTACGGTGGCGCCACTCGGGATGGGCGCCGCTCTGATCAACTTTATTCCCGGGCGAATGTCGTTTGACGATTATTTCGGGTGGCAGGGACGTACGGAGCACCAAATGGCGCTGCGGTTTCTAATCGGTTTATCGCCGGCGATGTTGCAAACTTCCTACTTGGTTGATCGGGGCACTGTTGACTTAAATGCACGCCGCGGGCCGTCGACGAGCATGGCGTGCGCCCTTTGCGCGGGACTGGCTTCGACGGAGGCGTTAAAAATCCTGCTGAACCGCGGTCCTGTAAGCGCAGCGCCGCATGGTGTGCACTTCGACGCTTACCGCAACAAGCTGGCCGCGACCTGGCGACCCTGGGGGCACCGCAATCCGCTGCAGCGCCTGGCCTTGGCAATTGCTGAGCGAAGCTTCGGCACCCAGTGAGTTTATGGCCACAACCGTTTTAGAAAACATACTCGACCTCGCGCGCTGGGCCCCTAGCGGCGACAATTCCCAGCCCTGGCGGTTTGAGATTACCAGTGCAACATCGGTCACCGTGCATGGGCACGACACACGCGAACATTGCGTCTACGATTTCGACGGGCGTCCAAGCCAAATATCTCTTGGGGCGCTGCTTGAAACCCTGATAATCGCCGCGAGCGGATATGGAATGCGGGCGCAAATTTCGCCTCGACGAGCGGCATCAGACAATCGCCCGACATTCGATATCGACTTGATTGCTGACCCCATGATCAAGGCCAGTCCGCTTTTACCCTGCATTACTGAACGCACAGTGCAACGCCGCGCCATGCGCATGACGGCATTGACGTTGCAGCAGAAGACGCATCTCGAGGCCGCCGTAGGCGCCGGTTACCGCGTCGTTTGGCGAGAATCGCCCGCTGATCGCGCGCGCATAGCTTTACTTCTGTTCAGAAGTGCGCGGATCCGCCTCACGATGCCTGAAGCGTATAAGGTTCACCGCGATGTCATAAAGTTCGGAGCCAGGTTTAGCGACGACCGCATTCCTGATCAGGCTTTGGGTCTCGACCCACTCGCAACCCTTGCGATGCGATGGATGATGGCAAGCTGGCCCCGAATCAAGTTCTTCAACAGTTATTTCGGCGGCACACTGCTACCGCGGATCGAACTCGACCTGGTCCCAGGATTCGCCTGCGCTGCACATTTCGCGATCGTTCCGGCGCAGCCATCGCACTCTATTGATGATTTCGTAAGCGCCGGCTCAGCGGTGCAACGCTTCTGGCTCGCCGCCACCCGTGAAAAGTTATTCATCCAGCCCGAAATGACTCCGCTTATTTTCGGCTGGTACGTCGCGGCCGCAAGACGGTTTTCCACCGTCACATCATTATGGGATGACGCCGTTGAGCTAAACCGCCGCTGGAGCAGCTTTCTAGGTGCGGAGGTTGCCGGGCGCGCTATTTTTTTCGGAAGGATAGGTATGGGGTCACCTCCCGTCGCGCGCTCACTGCGGTTGCCGCTGCATATTCTCACCGGGCAGCAGCGCTAGCCCCCTTGTACTCTCCGATCCGATCAGTGATGCCGCGCGGCTTTCGAGCGCATAGCATGGTCGATCCAGTCTTCAGCGCTACAACTCAGAAAATACGGATACAACGTTTTTTCGCCAGTGTCAAAACCGCGTCCGCTATGGCGCGCAATTTGTTCGCGCATATATTCCAGTTCAACGTGCAGCAACACCGCCGGCGCATCCACACGCGGGCACGTACGCAGCTCGCCAATCTGCTTGAAGCCCAGCATGCGCTGGTAGAAGCCCGCATGCCTCGGGTTCACTTCGATGAACGCATCGGTTACACGGTGCACCACATGCGCATATAGGTAAGCAAGCTGAAACAGGGAGGCCATGAGAGATCTCGAGCCGAACTGCGGATCGATCGCAAGTTTGCACACTTCGCAAACGGTGCGCCCCTTATCGCGGAATGCATCGATATCACTAACGTACAAAACATCCGCTAACAAACCGCTCCCATCAGTGTCAAGTTGAACGGAGACAGTGCCGAGGACCTTTTTCCAGTCGTGCGCATCGAGGGTGATTACATTTTCGCGGCGTGACAACGCTGCGACGCCACGGGTTGAGTAACCCATGCGCGTGTACATCTGTTTGACCAAATCAGCGGTACCGATGCGCTCAAGTGCGGTGGCCGCGCGGCGCACGCTGAACTCATTGCATTCAATGGCGCACTCAGGGCGGCCATGCTTCATTTCCAGTTGAAAAATTAATTTGTTGTCGTAGTCTGCAGCTCGCAGCGATGGATGGGTTTGATACGCGGAACGAGTCATTATTGATGTCTTTTCCGTAACGCTCCCGAGCGGGACACAGATAACGGCACAACCGCCGCTCGAGACACCGTTGTATTGCCGAATAGGGATACACGCAATGGCTCTCGGTAGCGCGCATCCGGAGAGGATGTTTCGTACGACGACGATCGGGGGTGATGTATTGCCTGCCAGAAAGTAGCCCGATTATCTGTTGTCGATTCCGTAAGAATATGTAGGTCTTCAACCGATAAAGCTATAGGACTTTGAGAGATAATTTACAATTTGGTGCCAGCTCTTATGAAGCGAAACAAGGCGGTGGCGGTTCAGTCAATAGTTCGGACACCACAAAATACGGAGTCGCATTTGATTAGTAATTATTACCGGATTGCAGACTCGGTTCAGGTGTGAGTAGATATGAGCGCCATACCGCGTGCAGCCTAAAGACGCACTCGGCAGCAACCCGATTACCGATTACCAATACGGCCCGCTGTGGCGGTTTGTTTCGTCCGCAACGCCCTGTCTATCCAGTCTTCAGCGCTGCAGTTCAAAAAATAAGGGTAGAGGGATTTTTCCATTGTGGATGAGCCGCGGCCACTGTGAAAGGCTATCTGCTGCCGCATATAAGCGAGTTCTACATGCAGCAATACTGCCGGCGCGTTTACACGTGGACAAATTCTGAGTTCGCCAATTTCTTGAAAGCCAAGCATGCGTTTATAGAAACCTGCATGCCGTGGATTCACCTCAATGAAGGCGTCCGCCACACGGTTCACCACGGACGCATACAGATAGCCCAGTTGGAACAGCGAGGCCATCAGCTGTTTCGAACCGAACCGGGGATCGACGGCTAGCTTTGAGACTTCGCAGACGCTATGGCCCTTTGCCCTGAATTCATTTATCTCGTCAGCGTAAAGCGTGTCCGCAAGAAGGCCACTTTCACGCGTATCGAGCCGCACGGTCAAAGTGCCCATTATTTTTTCCGAATCGTGCGCGTCCAAAGTAATTGTGTTCGCGCGGCGTGGAATGCTGACAATGCCGTCGGTTGAATAGCCCCTGCGCGAATACATTTCCTTGACGAGACTCGTCGTCTCTGCGTAATCAAGCACCGTCGCCGTACGCCGCACGCTGAAGTCGTTGCATTCGAGCGCGCATTCCGGGCGCCCGTGTTTCATTTCCAATTGAAAAGTGAACCGGTTGTCGTGCTCCGCCTGTTTCTGCGATCGATCGAGTTTGTACGACGGTCGGGTCATTCGCACTCCCTATTCGTTGATCAGTCCGTGCTTCAGAAGACCGGAATCTTCTGCCTGCACTATTAAATTTTTACAACACGCCCCGCCGCGATGCCTCAAGGACTTGCGTGTGCCATTTCGATGGACACGATCGCTGCGGCTGGCTGTTTCTTTATTGAAGCAGGCATTTATTCAACTAAATAATAACCTCGCGGAGGGCCGATAAAAAACATTGTTCAGGCACTAAGTCCTACAGCGCGTAGAACATTTTCTTATTTAAGGAATTAATCACACTTCAAAATGCGTCCTACAAATGGCATACGCAAAGACGACGCATTATTTCGTACTTACCTACAAAGTTCGACATAAACATCGTGAACAAGCGCCTTATTTTTTTGTCACAAATGTTGTCGCAACATGACGACGCAAAGGGTGTCTCAAGATGACGACACCAGTGGGCGAAAAGGGTCGCCCGTAAACGACAACATCTAAATTCGTCCTATGACAATATCAGATTAAGACCTACATATTTTCTTAGTGCTCGAAGGATAATTGAGTTGTCAAATTTTTACCGCAATCAGTTTTCATCAGCACATCACAGCGGACACACATGGCTACCAAGCTTGTTCAACATGAAGGATTGTACGCCGCAGTGAATTCCACAGCTGAAGAAGAAGTACGGGGAGGGCTGACTGCGGACCCTGATGCTCTTTTTGCCGTATTAGTCAGCGTCGAGGAGTCGATCGTTGGCAACATGCGGTCCGAAGAGTTTGTTAAGAAGGCAACACGAGTAAACATCGTTTTTCATCAACTCCCCCGCCACTGAAAGGAATTAAAATGCAACTAAAGAAATATTTTGCGGCGATGTCAGCTGCGCTCGTGTTAACCGGAGCATCGGTCGCAAATGCGGCTCTTACTCCAATAGATGTGACCTGGAACCCATCAGGGGCGGGTATCAGCACCGCGGGTTCCTTCACATTTAACAACGTAGTGCTCAATACTTATCAAACCATTGATATAACAGGCGGCACCACATTCTCAGAGCAAGGTTACCTGAGGATGTCAGTGTTTACGAACAACGGGCTTCCGTCGTCAATCCCGACTTCAGGTTTCCCGTCGGGCACACCATATAGCCTGTACATTGCTTTCAATGGTTCGGGCACCCAATCGGCGGGGACGCCATCGACCGGCACATTCAACAGCTTGACGTATTCGCTGCTGGGCGCGCCAGGGGTCACCACCTTTGTTGATGCAAATAACGACGGCATCTTTGAGGTAGTCGGTGCAGCACCGGTGACTTTGGCAACAGGCTCACTCGCTTCCCCGGGCAGCACCTCGCTGACCGTGGATCCGGGCACAGGGCTTCTGTTGCCGGCGGCACAGGTCATCGCCACTTTCTTGCCTAACGACTAAGGTTAGATCGCGCGAGCGAAGCGAGCCGCGATCTGAACCGTTTGTTGGACAAGCCCGGTCCCGGAGTAAAGGCCGCGCCTCATAGAAAATATGTTTTTTGAATTGATCCCGGTTTGACGTTTTGCCG
>JANYCE010000358.1 GCA_025360445.1 Betaproteobacteria bacterium | reverse complement strand
CTTGAAACAATGAGTTAAAAAATTAGCTTCTATAGCTCAAATTATGAGTTATAGAAAAATACTTTATAACTCATATTCGCTTTAGGTGAAGACCCGCATTGACCCATGACAGTGGGAGTCTGGCCCGTAAAAACCCTTCGTACCGGCTGCCTCCCTTGCGCATGAAATGCGCGGGGGAGGGTTGCGGTGGGGAGCAAGACTTGAAATCCGTAACGGTATTAAATACGTTCGTGCTGAGGTATCGAAGCATGAACGTCGGCCACATCGCCAAGAGATTCGCCCCCTTCTGTACATCAGGACATGCTTCTATACATCAGGGCGAACGGATTACATAAATTCCCTGTGCTTGACGTCGCCGCCCGTGCTGCATTGCAAGGCTGACCCTGATGCCGTTATTCAGTTAAAGGTTATGCTACAATGATAGACCTGACCCCTTATTCAGTCATTCGGCATCGGAAGGGCTGGGATTCTTGATCTCGGCGAACTTTACTGCCATCGTTGGATTGCCTCGCGTCAGCTTTTTGATCGTCACATCCTGCGCCTTGTCGTTTGCAAGACGAAGGTTGCGGTCGGTGCCAAGCAGGGCCTCCTTAGTCTTCTGCAGGTGGTCGATTGACTTGTCGATTTCATCGACTGCCGTTTGGAAGCGCTTGGAGGCTAGGTCGTAGTTTTTTCCGAATGCGGTCTTGAAGGTCTCCAGATCGCTTTCGAAGTTTGTGATGTCGATGTTCTGCGCCTTCACGAGTGCAAGCTCCGACTTGTACTTGAGCGAGTTCATCGCCGCATTCCGCAGCAGTGTGATGATTGGTAGAAAAAACTGTGGTCGGACGATGTACATCTTCGGGTAGCGGTGGAACACGTCGACGATCCCGGTGTTGTAAAGTTCACTGTCGGGTTCGAGGAGGGAGACCAGAACCGCGTACTCGCACCCCTTCTCTATGCGATCTTTGTCGAGCTCCTTCAGGAAGTCCTCGTTCTTGTTCTTCGTCGCGATGCGATCGCTCTCGTTTTTCATTTCGAACATGATCGAGACGATCTCAGTGCCGGCGTCATCCGAATCGCGAAATATGTAGTCGCCCTTACTGCCTGTGCGCGCGTCGTTGTCCTTCTCGAAATATGCCTTCGGAAACGCCGTCGCTCGAATGCGGTTGAATTCGGTCTCGCAGTGTTGCTCGAGGGTTTCGCCAACCATCTTGGTCGATAGGCGAGCCTTCATGTCGCGGAGGCGCTCAATCGCGTCATCGCGATCCTTGGTCTGCGTCTCGTACTTGTCCTTGAGCGACTTCTCGGCGAGCTGCTTCTCAAGCTTCGATAGCTCAAGGCCGTTCTTTAATTCGTCGCGCTCCTTCTCAACTGTACAGACTGCCTCGGTGATCGCGAGCTTCTGTGCAACCTCGACGGTGTCGAGCTTCGCCTTCAGGCCCTGAATCTCCGCGTCCTTTGTGACGGCGGCCTTTTGCAATTCGTTTACGAGCCTCGCTTCGGCTAATTGGGAAGCGGCTTGCTTGTCATGCTTCGTCTGGTCAAGTTCGTTCGCGAGCGCGTCACGCTCTTTCTCCACGGGGCTTAGGGCCTCCGTCACCGCGAGCTTCCGCGCGAGATCACCGAAATCGAGCCTAGCCTTCAGTGCTTGAATCTCGGCGTCCTTGGCGGAGGCAGCTTTATGTAACTCACTGGCGGCCTTGGTCGTGGCGAGCTCGATGGCATTTCGCTTGTCCCGCTCGGCTAGCTCTAGCCGCTCGTGCAATTGCTCCTCGAACTCGCTGTTACGAACCTGCTTCAGGATGTCCGCGTACCCGGCCTCGTCAATCTTGAACGCTTTCCCGCAGTGCGGGCAGATAATCTCATGCATGTCTACGCTCCTCCCGCCTTAGCCAGAATTAGGTGACGGTAATGTAAAAATGGGGCCAGTGTAACTTTTCGACCGCGCGCGGCAGGTGGTGTCCGGAACTTAGCCCTTCTTCGGCGCCCACCGATACACCTTCTCGCATGCGCCACCCATCAGCATCGCGCGTTCGCTGGCACTCAGCCTGTCGGTGTAGCGGAAGGGCTTGACCGCGTTTTCGTAGTTGACGACGGGAGAGGCGCGCGTCCAGTCTGTGCCCCACAGACAGCGCTCGAAGCCCCACGCGTCGAATATTTTGGCGAGCGGGTCCCAGATGTCCGGGTACGGATACGGTTCTTTCGACAGGGTGCAGGCGCCGCTGATCTTGATGACTGCATTCTTGCGCTTGGCGAGGGCGACGACCTTCGGTAAATCCGCCCACGGCTCGGCGGCGAGGGTTCCGGGTGTTCGTGGCTGCAGTATGCCGAGGTGGTCGATGACGAAGCGCGTGTCGGGATGGCGGTCGATCACTTTGGTGCCGACATCGATGTTGCCCCAGAACAGGATGTTCACTGGAAAGTCGTGCTTCACCGCCGCGCGCAGGATGCGGTCGATGCCCGGATCATCGTGCTTGCGCTCTTGTGCTTCCGGCAGCCTGAGCCGGATGCCGACCGTGCGGGGCGTCTTCTTCCATTCGGCGATGACGTCTTCGACCTGCGGGTCGTCCGGACTGACGGGCTTGATGATGGCGAAGCGGCCGGGATGCTTTTTCTGCACTTCGAGAGCATAGCTCGCGTCGTATCGATACATCGCGAAGGACGAGACGAAGATCGCGCCGTCGACCCCGAGCTTGTCCATCGCCGCCACGTGCTCGTCGCCGGTCGCGCTCGGCGGCGAGTCCGGCACGCTGGCCCAGGGCCGCTTGGGTGTGTTTGCTTCATAGGCGTGAATCTGCGAATCGATGATCATCACCGGTAGAGCTCCTGAGGTAAAAGTTTGTCGCGAGGGAATGCAGGGCACCGCGCTCTTAGGCGGCGGTCAACCGTGATGATACCGCGGCGCTTCCAGGAACAGCGTCGGCGGTTTTGGTAGTATCGCGAACATTCGCACGCGATCAACCAACTTAGGAATTTCATTTGAGTTTCTCCCTGCAGGACACCGAATTCATCCGCACCCAGACGCTGCGCGCACTCTCCAGCAACCGCGCGCCGGGCCTGCATTTCGCGGGTTATTTTTTCAACATCACTGCGCAGCGCTTTGAGATCGACGGCGTGGAATTCACGATCGATCCGGGGCCGCATTGCGCTGACGCGAATGGCATCGTCAATCGCGCCGCGCTGCTCTACCTGGCGGACATCGCGCTGGCGGGCGCGATCCGTGTGTTTGTCGATCCAAATTCACGCACCGCAACTTTGATGCTCAGGGTCGAATTCACGGGCGAACCTGCGCGCGGCCGACTGACGGCGAGCGGGCGCGGCAACGGGTTTTCACCGGTCACCGCGCTGCCCGAATGTGTTGCCGCCGGACGCATCACATGTGAAGGCCGCGAAGTCGTGCGCATGTCAGGCACGTGGGTGGCGCCACCCGCACCTCAAGGCGTGGTGGTGCGCGGCGCGCGGTGGGAAGGCGGCGAGAACGGCAACGATTGGCCGCTGCTGAAAAAAAATGAACTCGAAGCCAAAGAAAAAGCGGCGATGCGCAGCGTCGAGAAGGCCCTGCGCGAGGCGCAAAACGGCGACTTGCTCGGCCCGTTGTGCAATCCACGGGTCAAGCGCACAGCACAAGGCGCCACCGGCCGTCTGGCGGTCGGTATGCATATCGGCAACCGCGTGGGCCATGTGCAGGGTGGGTTTCTGCTGCACGCAGCACTCGCCACCGCAGAAGCCACGGTGCCCAATCATCCGCTGCTCACCGGCGCTTCAGCGTGGTACATCAGTCCCGGTCTGGGCAAGGTGATCAACGCACGCTCAACCATCCTGCAAAGCGGGCGCAACGTTGCAGTAGTGCGCACCGAGCTATTTAGTGCCGGGCGCAAGTTGGTATTGGAAGTAGTCAGCAATCATGCGGTAGGCGCGCGTCCTGCCCATCCAGTGGGCACATAACCAAAATATCCGATTTCCACCGCGCAGATGGTAGATGTCATCCCAGGGCTGGAGGCGATAGTCGCTGTGGTGGAGATGGGGAAGACAGTGGCGCTTCGCGCCTAATCGAAAGCTTGTTGCATATGCTGTCATGTCAACATCCCGGGTCGACCGAGGTATGCCGTTGTAATTAGTGAGAATCTGCTCGAAGAATGCGCGCCTTTCTGGCTTAGAGCAATGATTTTGCCCGCGAAACCGTCGCTTTAGCGAAACGTGGCAGAATTAGTGCCGACGATGAAAAGTTGCGGAGCAAGCCATGGCTGAACCCTACGTACCTGCCGGCAATGTCAACTGGATCGCCAAGGTCCGATGTAGGTGTGCTAAATTAGTTTCGCGTAAACGTAATTCGAACCGGGACACTTTTATTGCTCGTCGCTCGTGCGGCTTTATAAGAGTGCCTAACGACTAAGGTTAGATCGCGCGAGCGAAGCGAGCCGCGATCTGAACCGTTTGTTGGACAAGCCCGGTCCCGGAGTAAAGGCCGCGCCTCATAGAAAATATGTTTTTTGAATTGATCCCGGTTTGACGTTTTGCCG
>JANYCE010000407.1 GCA_025360445.1 Betaproteobacteria bacterium | reverse complement strand
GCATGTTCCGCCGTTTTCAACAGACGTTCCGCGATTACGATCTTGTGCTCGCACCGACCACACCGGTCTCACCGTTCCCTTGGTCGCAGCTCTATCTCGAGCACATGGATGGCAAGCCCCTGAACAATTACTACCATTGGCTCGCATTAACTTACGTGGTCACTCTCGTGACCAATCCGGCGATCGCGCTGCCGTGCGGCACCGATCACAAAGGCATGCCGTTCGGCTTGCAGGCCATCGGCCGCTTTCGCGGTGATCGCGCATTGCTAGGCGCGGCGCATGCGATGGAGCAGGCGTTCAATGCGGCGCCCTCTCTGCGACGTCCACGGCCCGACCTCCGAAAACTTGACGAGCCGACGCCCGCTTTAAAATCTATCGTGACACATCCGCCGCTGCCGTGATTAAGCAACGCTCATTTCGCATCTGTTGCGCGGCCGGTTATTGCGGCGGACTGGAAGTAGCGACTATTGCGACTATTGCGACTATTGCGACCATTACGCAATAATTTTTTGCAATTTAAAAATCGCTGTATGCAGAATTTGCGCAACGACCCGGCCGTCTCGCATCAAGCACACGTAGAGCCGAACAAACTCATGACCTTTGCGCCGCCACTTGTCCTCGGGGATCGCGCGCACTTCGAATGATTCTCCGGCGCGCGCTACATCATGAAACGAGATGCGGCTGCCGGTATGTATCCAGGCCGGCAGGGTAAAGCGATTACGCAACACAAAATTGGCCTGGCGCAAGATGACTCCGGGATGCAGCGGCGGCGCTGAACCGTCACGATAAATTTCAAGCTCATCGTGCACGCCGGCGCACCACTCGAGGTTATCGGCGGCAGTCGGCGTCCACTTAAGCACCGGAAACGGCACGCCGATTTCGATCAGATCCCAGCTGACCAGCTGTTTTTCGCGCGGCAGACCCGGCGCAATCCCGGCGCGCGCATCGACGGTCAGCGCGGCTTCGACCAGTTGCGCCGACATCCTTGCAAGCTCGACACCTTGTTCGTTCAAGCAAGTCACCGCATAGGTTCCGGAAGTTCCCGCGGGCGCGCAATGAATCGCCAGCAACTCGCCATCGTAAGCGGGCTTGGCAAACGTAACATCGGCGCTGCCGCGCGCGAGCCAGTCGACGCCGTACTTTGCGACTAGCGGGTACGTCATGTGGCTGAACACCGTGACCCCCGGCACCAGCGCGCCCTTGAAGCCGTACTGGGCGGCGACCTCGTCGCTATGCATGCGATTCTCTGAACTCGCATGCGTATTGTGCGTTCGCACTGAATACACGGACGTCGCATCAGAGTCGACCAAAGAAGCGCTCATATCGCCGCCCTCCTCATCGGTAGGTCATCGCTTCGCCTCGCTTCGTTAAGTCCGATCCCGCCCCCGGTTGCATTTCATCCCCACGCTTTTGCCCACGCCAGCCATTCATGCTGATAGCAGGCCGATACTATCGCACAGATGAAGAGACGTTCACCTTGGCATTCGTACCCAATGCATCGGTGTTGCCGGTTGTTAAAGCCTTCGCAAACCCATAAGCGCGCATGATGGCCGAGCCCGGCGCATCCCAATACTCTGCTTCGTCGATGCTAACTTTAAGCAGCACGAGATCGGGGTCGTCGAGCCCCGCTGGAAACCACGGCTTTATCCAGGGCGTCCACATCTCCTTCATTTTTTCCTTGTCGCGGGTGACTTCCGCCGTCCCCGAGATAGAAACGTAATCCTGCTTATTTGGCCACGCATAAGTGAGGCCAACGTGCGTGTCCTCTCTGATCTCATCCATTTTTGGCGATGATAGGGAGGTAAAGAACCATAATCGCGCCTGCGCATCCATTTTGAGCGTCGACAGCGGGCGACTGCGCAGCGACCCGTCCGATGCGACCGTAGTTAACATTGCAAACTTGATGTCACCAATCAGTTCAGAGATTTTTTCGAGTTCTTCAGTTGCCTGCTTCTCTGCTTCCATTTGTCATCCTTTAGAATTTTCCCGCCGAGGCCGGCTAACCTCAAAGGATGCTTTACCGCTCGCGGTTTGACCGTCGGCGGCGCGCCGATTCAAACGTAGGAGTTGCTGAGCCGATCAACTTCAGGATGGCCGGCACGACACACGGAAAAATTCGGCCAAGTGTAGAATCTCCGGTCTAAAGGAGCTGCCTGCATGAGCACATACGTCGATGATGTTCTGATCAAGGATGAAGTGGTGATGTACCGAGGCCACCTCACATGGTGGGCTTTTTTCTGGTGGATTCTTTTTGGCGTAATCCTGATTGCTGCATTCGGCCTCGGCCTTTTACTATTGCTGTGGGCCTGGCTCGTGTACCGGTCAACCGAACTCGCGGTCACCAATAAACGCATCATCGTGAAGTCAGGCTTCATTCAGCGCAATACGACCGAAATGTTTCTTGAGAAAGTCGAAAGCATCCAGGTTGACCAGGGCGTGTTGGGGCGCATGTTCGACTTCGGAACGATCACGGTTTCCGGCACCGGCGGCGACCGCTCGCCGATTCGCGATGTCTCCAAGCCGCTCGAGTTTCGCAAAGCATTTATGACGGCAGTCGACGCCAACCGCAGATAATTCATTCGTTAAACAACTGATATCAGCCGCGGATAAACGCCGGCACTTCGAAAAGAAAAAGCAGGCATCAGGGCACGCACTCCTGGCACCTCGCGCTTTGCCTTATCTGCGTGTTATCTGCGGTATCTGGCGGCTGCGAATCTTTTAAGGTTTCCTTCTTACTCGACCTTGGCGCCGGTCAGCTTGATCAGCTTCGCGTACTTTTCATAATCCGCCTTAATCCGCGCGTCGAATTCTTCAGGCGTGCCGCCGAGCGCATCGAGCGCGCTGCCGGCCAGCAACTGGCTTACGTCCGCCGACTTCAACGCCTTATTGATCTCGCTGTTCAGGCGATTGACGATGTCTTTCGGCGTGGCGGCTGGCGCAAACACGCCGACCCACGGGCTCATCTCATAGCCTGGCACGCCGGCCTCTGCGATGGTTGGCACATTCGGCATGGTCGCCGTGCGTTTCACCGACGAAACACCGAGTGCGCGCAGGCGCCCGGACTGCACGTGCGAAAGCACCGTCGAAACCGTAGCGAGCGACGCCTGGGTTTCGCCGGACAGCAAAGCAGTGACCTGCGGCGCCCCGCCTTTATACGGCACATGCACGAGGTCGATACCC
This sequence comes from Betaproteobacteria bacterium, assembly GCA_025360445.1. GTDB lineage: Bacteria > Pseudomonadota > Gammaproteobacteria > Burkholderiales > SG8-41 > PALSA-1004. Next base: position 973 of record JANYCE010000407.1, on the reverse strand, counting down.
GTCATCGCAACGAGGAGCGCCATTGAAAGATGCGGTGCGCTCCCATTGCCCGACGATGAATAATTGATGGTCCCGGGGCGCGCCTTCGCGAGCGCGATGAAATCCCTGACCGTTTTCGCGGGCAACGATGGGTGGACCGTCAACGCGCCGGGTTGCGCGGCCAGCAAGCCAACGCCGGTAAAATCCTTCAACGTGTCGTACGGCAGCTTTTTATACAGATGCGCGTTGCCAAGGTGGCTCGTCGAGTGAACCATGATTGTGTAGCCGTCAGCCGGCGCTTTCGCAACGACCTCGGCGCCGATGCTGCCCGCCGCGCCAGCGCGGTTGTCAACGATGAATTGCTGCCCGGAGTATTCCGCTACTTTTTGCATCACGATGCGGCCAACAACGTCATTGGAGCCGCCCGGCGGCCACGGAATTACGACACGCACGGGCTTGCTCGGATAAGTCTGCGCTGGCGCCAAGCCGGCGAGCAGCGCCAGTGCTACCAGCGCTATGATTGCGAGTGAACGTTTCAAATGCTCCTCCAGTTTATTTCGTTATCAAGATTAACGCAGGTTATCGAGACGATCGCGCGGGCTTTCAATTGCCAAAGCGGATAAAATCTGCAACACGATAACACGCAGCTTATTGATCTGGAGATTACACGATGTCGCTTCCCCTCGAAGGCGTGAAAGTACTCGATTTCACCGCCATCATGGCCGGACCTTATTGCACGCTGATGCTCGCGGACATGGGCGCGGACGTGACCAAGATCGAAACTTTCCCAGAAGGCGACGGCTCCCGCCGCTTTGAGCCGAAGGTCAACGACGAGAGTTATTGCTTCGCCGTATTGAACCGCAACAAGAAGAGCGTCGCGCTCGACATGAAGCAGGCGCAGGGCAAAGAAATTTTCATGAAGCTCGCCGCGTCGACCGACATCATCGTCGAGAACTTCCGCCCCGGCGTCACCAAAAAACTCGGCATCGATTAC
>JANYCE010000394.1 GCA_025360445.1 Betaproteobacteria bacterium | reverse complement strand
CCCGACAACATCGTGCGCAATGCGGCGCTGTTGGCGCCGCTTGAACTTATCGCCGCCGCAAGACAATGTACGCCCGCGCAAATTGCGCTCGCGTGGGTGCATGCGCAGGGGGCGGATATTTTTCCGATTCCCGGCACCAAGCGGCGCAGCTATCTCGAACCCAACGTCGCGGCATTCGATGTTCAGTTGAGCGCAGAGGAATTAGCTTCGTTGACTAAAGCTTTTGCGCCCGGTGTGACAGCGGGTACGCGTTATCCGGAAAAGCAGATGAAGGCGTTGGGCATTTAATTGTTCGCCGCCGCCCACTTATGAGGAATACATCGATGTTCGCGGAAGCGCTCGAGAGAGCCGGCGCATTACAGCAGGCGGGCGACGTAGCGGCGGCAGAGCGCTGTTATAAAGAGATTCTGGTGGCCGAGCCACGCCAATTCGACGCACTACACTCCTTAGGTGTGCTCGAAGCGCAGCGCGGGCGCTACGAAGAAGCCCTGCACCTCGTGGCGCAAGCATTGAAAATAGAACCGCAGTCGATCCCGGCCAAAATCAGTTATGGCAACGTGCTCAAGTCGCTCAACCGGCACCTGCAAGCGCTCGCGATTTGCAACGAAATTCTGGAAGTCGAACCCGACTCGGCACTGGCGCTTTACAACCGGGGCAACGTCCTGCTCGAACTCGATCGCTTCGATGAAGCGCTGAATGACTATGACCGTGTCATGGCGCTGATGCCTGATAACGCGCCGGCGCTTTACAACCGGGGTTGTGTGCTGCAGAAGCTCAAGCGGCACGCGGAAGCGCTGGCCTGCTTCGACCGGGTGCTTGAGTTAATGCCGGGCAATTTCGAGACTATTTACAACCGGGGCGCCGCGCTGCTCAAACTTAGAAGGTACGAAGACGCACTGGTCTGTTACGGCCTGGCGTTGACAATTGCCCCTGACGACGTTGAGGTGTTAACAAATCGTGGTGTTTCACTTTACGAACTTAAACGCTGGGACGACGCCTTAGCAAGTTTCGATAAGGCCTTATCGATCACCCCGGGTTATGCGGACGCATGGAGTAATCGCGGCAACGTGCTGCTCGATCTCAAGCGGCCGCAAGACGCGCTCGCAAGCTGGGACAGGGCTTTAGGAATAAACCCGAATTTTACTCAGGCGCTCAACAACCGTGGTCCTGCTTTGCATGAGCTTCAACGTCACGCAGAAGCGATTGCGAGTTACGAGCGGGCACTACAGATCGATCCAGATTACGAATATTTACTTGGAACATTGTTGGATTCGCGAATGCACATTTGCGATTGGACTAATGCTGAAAACCAACTTGCCCAGATAGCTGAACAAATCGAAGGCGGTAAAAAAGCGGTGCCACCGTTTTCGATATTAGGTTTATCCGACTCGCTTGATCTGCAAAGAAAATCGGCGCAGATTTGGGTCGCAGACAAATATCCTTTAAATGATGCGCTTCGGAAACATCAAAGCCATACCAAACATGACAAGATAAAGATTGGATATTTTTCGGCCGATTTTCGGAATCATCCTGTCTCTCAATTGACTGCAAAATTATTCGAGTCGCATGATCGGTCTCGGTTCGAGATTACGGGATTTTCTTTCGGGCCTGACACACGCGATGAGCTTAGAAAGCGAATGGAAAGTGCATTCGATAATTTTATCGATCTAAGACAAAAATCTGACAAAGAAGGGGCATTGCTCGCCAGACAAATGGAGATCGATATCGCTGTGGACATGGGGGGATTTACTGACGGCGCCAGGCCCGGAATATTCGCGCTGAGAGCGGCCCCACTGCAAATAAACTTTTTGGGTTATCCAGCAACGATGGGAACCGAATATATGGATTATATATTTGCAGATGCAACAATCGTCCCCGAAAATGCCCGCGAATTCTACGCTGAAAAGGTTGCATTTCTTCCCAGTTATCAGCCCAATGATTCCACGCGCCATATATCAAACAAGAAATTTACCAAGGCAGGGTCGGGCTTGCCGCATAACGGCTTCGTCTTTTGTTGTTTTAACAATCACTACAAAATAACACCGCAGGTTTTTGATAGTTGGATGGGAATACTGGGACTGGCTGAAGGAAGCGTTTTGTGGCTATCAGAGGGTAATCCCGCGATTAAAGAAAATTTACGTAAGGAAGCACGCCTAAGAGCCGTAGACCCTGACCGGCTCATTTTTGCAAAACGTGAGCAACTGCTTGAAGACCACTTGGCGAGACATCGCTTGGCGGATTTATTTATCGATACCAGCCCGTATAACGCGCACACGACGGCGAGCGACGCGCTATGGGCGGGATTGCCGGTGTTGACTTGTATCGGCACAACATTTGCCGGACGCGTCGCCGCGAGCTTGTTGAATGCGGTGGGCTTGCCTGAGTTGATCGCGCAGTCGCCCGAAGAGTATGAAGCGTTGGCAGTGGAGATGGCGACGCAGCCCGCGCGCCTGGCCGCACTCAAGGCGAAGCTCGCAATTAACCGCACCACGCATCCGCTGTTCGACACCGATCGATATTGCCGCCACCTCGAGACGGCCTACCTCGACATATGGGAGCGCGCGCAGCGCGGTGAACCGCCGGCAAGTTTTGCGGTGTCTGCGACTTAGAAACAGGTGGCCGGATCACGCGGCGAAATGCGGTTCTTAACGGGAGCAGAATTGCGGGCAATTGCACGTTCGGCCATGCACAGCCGAACTTTTGCGCATGTTAAAATCTTTTTTGCGCACTGGTGGCTGAGGTAGAGCGTGCCGGCATCGCGATTCGGTAAACTTCAATAGTGGATGACATGAGCGACGCAGTACTCATCAGCGAAGATTATCGAAAGATGCAGCAGCAACTGCATGAGAATCCGCAATATGGCGTTGCGTCCGTCATGTACGCGCCGTTGGTGGCGCAGGTGATCGAGGGCGTGGGCGCGACTGAAATGCTTGACTATGGTGCCGGCAAAGGACGTCTGGGCTTAACGCTGAAAGAGCACCTCAAGCGCCCATTGTCCATTCGGCATTACGACCCGGCGATTCCTGCCTGGTCGGCGCGCCCTCAGCCCTGCAATTTCGTCGCGTGCATCGATGTGCTCGAGCATATCGAGCCTGAATTGCTCGACAACGTGCTTGATGATTTGCAACGGGTCACAGCAGGTGTCGGCATTTTCACGGTGCACACCCAGCCCGCCAAGAAAGTTTTGCCCGATGGCCGCAACGCACACATCATCCAGCAACCGCCCGCATGGTGGCTACCCAAGTTTTTCGCGCGGTTTGAACTGATGACCTTTAACCGGATGCCAATGGGATTCTGGGTGGTGGTCGATCGCAAGCAAGGCTGATTTTTCAAGCCAATGCAACCGCCGATGAACGCCGATACACGCAGATAAAAAATCAGGGGCGATAAAAGAACATTAGCCGCGGAACGCAGCGAGACGCGAAGCAAGCCGGTGTGATTTTCTGTCGGGCTTTTTCTCGGTGAATCCGTGGTCCGTTGCAGTTTTCATTTGGCTTTTTATCGGCGTGCAGCGGCGGTTGCATTGGGTTTAACGATTTAGCGGCGGTTCCATCGGATGTAAATCCCGTTTGACGGCAATCAGAGGTTCATTAGGCGTGGGCAGGTCTGACGCCAACCCGCCGTTTTCGTTTAGACGCGGCGACGCGCACACCGCTCGTCGCTCCTGCGACACGACGCTTGCTGGTTTTCTGTGGTGCCACATTCATGCTCGCGACTTCCTCGAACAGATGCGGGTGTTTGTCCAGGATCCTGAACAGCTTTACCAGCGCTAAGGGAGGTTTTGTCTTGCCGCTTTCGTAGCGGCTGAATGCGTTTGTGCCTCCGCCGAAGACCGTGGCGGCTTGTTGTTGAGTCAGTTTGAATCTTTGGCGAAGGTTAGCCAGCAGGTCAATGGGAGCCAGCCCCGCATTGACTTTCTTGTTGAAGGCCAGCATTTCCTTTGAGGTGCGAACCGACTCACCCGCCTCCATGATGATTTCCTGGCACTCGGGGTTATCGCAGTATCGCCCTTTTACGCTCCCGATCACCGTCGCCTTTCCCTTGTAGGGGTACGGCATATCCCGGGTGTCGAGAACAACGCTGCCAGTTCCACAGACCGGACACTTCATTCGTCTTTCTCCTTGAATGAGACGATCAAAAGAGTTTCTGCAATCGTGAGCTTGATATACACGACCCCGTGCCGCGTGCCGGCGTGGTAGACGTCATGCCACGCGGTGTGATCCGCATGGGATGTCATGCTCTTGTAGAGATTTTTGTTCGTCAGGTTGGATACAACATCAAGCATTTTGTCTATGTCGAAGCCCATCGCAGCGCCACCGGTCACTGCGGTCATGGTGAATTCGACTCGCCCCTCTTTGATCAGCCGTTTGACCGTCGTCAGCCGGTAATGGGCTATGCGCTTTTCCACGGAACCTATGTTAACCTACTTGGTTAAATTTGGCAAATAGGTTAAATCTGTGTTTTTGATTTTATCGGCGTTCATCGGCGTCCATCGGCGGTTGCATTGACGATTTAGCGGCGGTTGCATTGGGTTTAACGATTTAGCGGCGGTTCTGGGTGCGGGGCGCCGAAGCATCTCCTTGCGGCCACCCGGACGCAGATCGTCACGCGCGACACGAGTGCAGCGCGTTCAGGCAGACGGCACGGTAACTGGTGGTTTCAGGCCGAGTCGTCTGGCGCGGCGCGCGAATTTCCTGTCATCAAACGTGAGCAGCATGCTGCAATGTTGCGAGGATGCGAGGTGCAGCGCGTCAGCGAAGTCGATCCCCTGTTGGTAATATCGCAATGCCGTCTCCACGGCGTTTGCGTGCTCGATGGTGACGTTGGCAAGCCCCAATAGGTGCGTCAGCGCGGCGTGAATCTGGACCGGCTTGAGCTCATAGTAGCCGCGCAATACCCATTCAAGCTCGGCCACCACGGTTCTGCTGACGAACAATTCCGGTTCACTGGTCATGATGCGTGTGGCGATCGCACCCTGGCGTGGTTCGTCCTGGACGTAATACCGGGCCAGGATGTTGGTGTCGAGCGACTTCATTTGCGCTTTTTCGCCAGCAGCCGCGCCGGGTCCATCTCCTCGACCGGAATCATGGCTCCCTTGTAATTGAGGATCTTCGGGCCATCCTCCGGCCGCGAAGGCGTGTTTTTCCTGACAACTTTAAGCCGCGCCCCCGCGCCCGCGACTTCGAAATCAACTTTGCTGCCCGGCGTGATGCCGAGCGCATCCCTCACCCGTTTGGGGATGGTGACCTGTCCTTTGCTGGTGACCGATATGGCTGCCATAGGGCGCTCCTGTAAGTAATACCTGGTAAGAATTCTAGTGTAGCGGCGCGCGCTCGCCAAGCTTGTGCGCGCGACAGTAGGTTAAATCTGTGTTTTTGATTTTATCGGCGTGTATCGGCGTGCATCGGCGGTTGCATTGACGATTTAGCGGCGGTTCTGGGGGCGGGGTGCCGAAGCATCTCCTTGCGGCCGCCCGGACGCAGATCGTCACGCGCGACACGAGTGCGGTGCGTTCATTGACATCATTATGCCTTAATGGACATAATTCACTCAATGTCAAAGCAGCCTCGAAAACCTCTCAAATGGATTGGCTCTTCCAAGCGTGATTTGGATGCCATGCCAGAGGAAGTCAAGGACGTCTTCGGGCACGCCATTGATCTGGCTCAAGCCGGAGGCAAGCACCAAGACGCGAAGGCAATGAGCGGGTTTGGCTCTGCCGGCGTGTTAGAGGTAGTTGAAGACTATCGCAGCGACACCTACCGGGCTGTCTACACGGTCAAGTTTTCTGGATGGATTTACGTACTGCACTGCTTTCAGAAGAAATCCAGGAGTGGCATCAAGACACCCAAGGAAGATGTGGCGCTGATCACCGCGCGACTAAAAGCCGCGAAGCAGGATTACGAATTCTGGCAACGACAGCATGGAGCATAAAAATGAGCCGATATACCAAAGTGACCGTCGAAGAAGGTAGCACCAATGTTTACGCTGACTTGGGGTATGTCGACGCAGCGGAGATGCAACGCAAATCTCAACTCGCGGCGGAGATTGCCCGAGGGATCAAGGCGCGCCGTTTGACACAAGACGGCGCCGCCCTGCTGCTCGGCATTGATCAATCCAAAATTTCGCGCATCACCCGAGGCCAGTTCCGCGGTATCAGTGAGGCCAAGTTATTGGAACTGGTGACCCGGTTGGGTCACGACGTGAAAATCGTCGTGGGCCCAGTGCGCCGCCGCGCTGGAAAAATAGAACTGCAGTTCGCCTGACTTTATTTATCAAGCAGGCGCGATACGCTATTGAATGGTAGTGAGCGCGGCAGTGGCGCGCGCTCGCCAAGCTTGTGCGCGCGACAGTAGGTTAAATCTGTGTTTTTGATTTTATCGGCGTGTATCGGCGTGCATCGGCGGTTGCATTGACGATTTAGCGGCGGTTACATCGGATTTAGATCCCGCTTGAGATCGTCGAGGGCCGTATCCCAATCCCCGTTTAACGATTGCCGGTAAACGGTAAAACCGGGAAACCATGGCGACGTTCGTCCATGATTCATCATCCAGCGCCAGTCCGGCGGATTCGGTACTAATACACGACCGGTCTTGCCGACGCCGGCGCGCAGATGCGTATTGGTATTGCTGACGCCGATATAGTCATCGAGCAGCGACATGAGGGCGAGCATGCCTTCGAGGTCTTCGTTTAAATCGGAAAAATCGTGCACGGGCTTACCAAGTGCACGCGATAAGGACGCGATTTCGCCCGGCTGCGGATTGCGCTGCACGGCTACCAATGTTCCCGGCGCGCTATTCAATGCAGCCGCCAGCGGCGCAATGCCGATTTCTTTATACAGCACCCAGATGACCGCGCGTTGTTCGCGGGGTGGAGTGCCGCCGCGCCAGGTCAAACCCAGATAAGGCCCAGGGCCTGCCTGGTTCAATCGTTGACGCATTTCAGCAATGCGATGCGGACTCGGCACGAGCGGCAGTGGTTGCGGTACCGGCGGCCAGAATACCGATATGCAAACAGGCCATCGCTGTGCTGGCGGCAACGGCTGGTCTGCCGGCCCCCTCGGCAGCGCGGTCGAGTTGCTTATGCTCAATGCATGCGGCAGATCGCCGGCGAGGATGATGGCATCTGCATCGGCGGGCGGTGTTATCTCCTCCAGAACTTGCGAGATGCTGTCCACTCGTTTTAACAAGCTGCTGATTTTGCCGCTCGCACAATAAGTAACACGCGCACCGGCGGCGCAAAGGAGAGGCGCAAAACGCAGGAAAAAAATTTCGTCGCCGAGGCCCTGTTCGCGCAACACACAAACGTTTTTGCCCTGCAAATCTTCAGGCAGCGTTTGCGTGAGCGCAACCTGCGGATGTTCCGCGCGAAACGATGCGGGCGCCGGCCGGTAAATGTGCTCAGCCCAGCCCTCCGTAAAACAGCCATGGCCCAGTAACGCGAACGCAAGTAGCTGATGCGTCGAATCCAGCGTTGGACCCAGCACCAGCGAGCGCGCGAACCACGGCAGGCTTTGCATGAAGCGGCCACTATCGGCCAGTGTGACCGCACAGGACTGTGCGATCATTGCGTCATCCGGTGAGAGCCCCGCTGCCCGCGTATGACTTGCCAATGCGTCAAGCAGCCGGCCTTGATGACTTAGAGCGACCCCGAGAAACGAATGCGCAAGCGGCAGCTCCGGGGTGAGACTGATGATGTCGCGGCACATTGCGGCGGCTTCATCGAAGCGTCCCAGATCCATTACGACTGATGCGAGATTGCAGCGCGCGAGCAGGTAATCGGGCGCGATCCGAATGCATTCCCGGTATTCGCGCTCCGCGTCATCAAAGCGCAGCATCGAATGCAGCACACACGCGAGACTATTACGCGCATCGACCTGGTCGGGAGCGACTTCAAGAGCGCGCCGATAACTCAAGAGGGCTTCAGCCGGGCGCTGGCGTTCGCGCTGGACGTTGCCAAGATTGAACCAGACGAGAGGCGAGTCCGCAAAACGCACGCTAAGTTTCTGCAACTGCGCTTCAGCGGTTTCGAACTCGCCTTGCATTGCGAGTGAGTTGGCCACGCCGAGCGGAAATTGTATCGCGCGCGGGTCGAGGCGCGCGGCTTTGCGAAACGTTGCACGCGCTTCGTCGTAACGCTTGGTGGTGAAGTAAGCATTCGCGAGATTGCCGACGAATGCCGGATCGTTGCGTTTGTAATGCGCCGCCCGTTGCAAATACTGCGAGCGCAGACTCAGCTTCCCCTGCCTGTAACAGGGTTACGCCATATAGATTTAGCGCATCCGGGTCATCCGGCGCCAGCGCCAATGCGCGTTTAAAGGCAGTTCGGGCTGCCTCGGCATCACCTTGCCGGTGGGCGTTCAGGCCCGCTTCGAGCATT
>JANYCE010000388.1 GCA_025360445.1 Betaproteobacteria bacterium | reverse complement strand
GCCAGCGCTTTGCCTTCGGCTTCCTCCAGATTCGCAGTCACCCGCGACACCCTTGCCGTTCGGCTATCTCTTCCCCTTGCCGGGCAAGAAGAGGACTTCCACCTCCAAGTAAGTGCGCCCTGCCGGGCGCACCAAAAAAAGGGACGCCGCAGCGTCCCTTAATGCAAATATGTTGCCGAGTCAGCCGAGCATATCGGCCCAAATATTTTTCGCCCAAGACAGCGCGTAAGTTCCTTCCAGCTCGTTCGCCTTATCCGACAAGCCGCCCGCGCCTTTAACCGGCAGCATGGTTTTTTCCGAGGCGTCGTACGCGTGTACGGAAGCAACGTGAATCACATTCTTGTCGTCGATGAAGCTGTAGCAGGTATTCACCATCATCGGCTGCTGATTAACTGATTCGTTCTTAATCATTGCGATGACCGCGCCGGCGCACACCTTGGCGTGCTGATTGGCCATGTGGCCCGATTTTGGCATGAGTTGCGCGGACAAGGTCGCATCGCCGAGCACGTGCACGCCAGGTACCTTAATTGATTCCATTGTCTGCCAGTTGATGCCGCACCAGCGGTTATTGGCAGTGATGAGGCCGGCGACGCGTGCGATGTTGCCGGCGCGCTGCGGCGGTATCACGTTCAATACGTCCGCTTTGACGCTGCCGAACTGCAATGTCGCAGTCAGAGTCGCGGCATCGACGTCCTCGAGCTCGCTGTTCGGACGGTATTCGACGATGCCTTTGTAGGGGCCATTCCAGGCCGCCATAAAAAGGCCCTTCTTAGACACTACGTCTTCGTTGGCGTCCAGAATCAGCACCTTGGACTTGGGCTTCGCCGTCTTAAAGTAATGCGCAACCTGGCATGCGCGCTCGTACGGCCCCGGCGGACACCGATAGGGCGCCTTCGGGATATGCATAGCGAACACGCCGCCGTCACGCATAGCCTCGAGTTGCTGACGCAGCGCGACGGTTTGCGCACCCGCCTTCCAGGCATGCAGCACTTTACTTTGCGCGGCCGCGCTGGCGAGTCCGGGCAGCGTATCGTATTGCACGTCGACACCGGGGGCGACGATCAATCGGTCATATGGAAGGCTGGTTCCGGAAGCGAGGCGCACTTCACGCTTGACCGGATCGACTGCCACCGCGTCGTCGCGCACAAGCTTCACACCGTACTTCGCAAGCCCGCCGTATCCAACTGTCATGTCGCGAACTGTTTTGCTGCCGCCGAGCACTAGATTGCTGAGCGGGCAAGAGATGAACTCGGCGTCGCGCTCGACGAGAGTGACTTCGATGTCGGGCGCCCACAATCGAATATATTTTGCCGCGGCCGCGCCGGCAAAGCCCGCGCCGATCACGATCACCCGGCCGGCAGCCGGCCGGCCTGCGTTGCTCATGCAACCGGCCAATGCGGTAACCGCGGCGCCAGCCGACAGGCGTTTCACGAACTCGCGTCGATTAATTTTCATCGTCCCGCCTCTCTATTTTTTCTGCGCCGAGAACCAGGCTGCGATTTGTTCGATTTGGGCGTCGGTAAAACCTTTGGCAAGTTGCTGCATGATGGTCGAGGCGCGTTTGCCGGTTTTGAAATCCTGCATTTGCTGGACAATATGCGTCTTGTCAACGCCCGCCAGACCGGGCACGGTGCCGGCACTGCGCCCCTCGGTGCCATGGCAGTTTGCGCAAGTCGCGGCCATCCCGCGCACCGTGTTCGTATCCTGAGCGTGCGCAACCAGCGAGCCGCCGGCTGCAATCATCAACGCGGCGGTTAACCAGCTCAAACGCAATATATGTTTCATACCCCTCCCCAGTGCGCTTAAAAGGCGATCGATATTCAAGCGCGAAACTACGACTTAAAAACTGTACGACTTGAAATCGCCGTACTTATTTTGAATGCTGCGCGCAGTGGTCAGAGCGCGCGGGTTCTTCGTTAGCGGGACCGCCAAAAACTCACGCGACGCTCGCAACTTCCTTGTCAAAAATCAAGTGTACCTTATCGTTTTTATCGAGGTCCACAGTCACCTTGCCGCCGCTCGCCAGCCGGCCAAACAGCAGTTCGTCAGCGAGCGCCGTGCGTATCGTATCCTGAATCAGGCGCGCCATCGGACGCGCGCCCATTTGCGGATCGAAGCCCTTCTTCGCAAGATGTTCTTTCAGCGCGGGCGTAAACGTTGCCTCGACTTTCTTCTCCTGCAGTTGCTCTTCCAGCTGCATCAGGAATTTGTCGACCACGCGCATGATGATTTCGCGATCGAGCGACGCAAACGAAATGATTGCATCAAGCCGGTTGCGGAATTCCGGCGTAAACATGCGCTTGATTTCCACCATCTCGTCGCCGGCCTGCGTCGAGGCCGTGAACCCCATTGATGTCTTCGACAGTTCAGCAGCACCCGCGTTCGTCGTCATGATGATCATGACGTTGCGGAAATCAGCTTTGCGGCCGTTGTTGTCGGTCAGCGTGCCGTGATCCATCACCTGCAGCAAAATGTTATAGACGTCGGGATGCGCCTTTTCAATTTCATCG
>JANYCE010000377.1 GCA_025360445.1 Betaproteobacteria bacterium | reverse complement strand
ATTCACTGCGTCGCGTTCGCGCGAGGGCGAAAAATTAAAGGCCATTCTGCTCGAGCGCGTGGCTACGATGGAAGAACGCATTGCGACGGTGGCCCCCCGCATGCCCGAAGTGCTCGCTGCCTATCGCGAGAAACTGGCGCTGCGCCTGCACGAGGCGATGGCGGTCGCCGATGACGAACGCATTCGCCAGGAAATCACGCTTTTCGCCAATCGCATCGACGTCGATGAGGAACTGTCGCGCCTCACCGCGCATTTCAGTGAAATCAAGCGCATCCTGTCGACCGGCGGCGCCGTCGGTAAGCGACTCGACTTCATGATGCAGGAATTGAACCGCGAAGCGAATACATTGGGTTCCAAATCGGTCGACGCCGCAGTAACCAAAGTCGCCCTCGATTTGAAGCTGCTGATCGAGCAGATGAGGGAACAGATTCAAAATATCGAATGAGCGGCAGTCTCTTTATCGTGTGTGCGCCCTCCGGTGCCGGCAAGACTACCCTCGTCGCCGGTCTGCTCGCCGCGGATGCCGGCATCCGAGTGTCGGTTTCATATACCACTCGTCAACCGCGCGCCGGCGAGGTCGCCGGCCGTGAATATCACTTTATCGATGAGACCAGGTTTCATGAGCTCGCTGCAGGCGGCGCCTTCCTTGAAAGCGCGTTCGTGCATGGAAACTACTATGGGACCTCACAGCACTGGATCAATGATCAGCGCGCGGCGGGCGCCGACATCATGCTTGAAATCGACTGGCAGGGCGCAGCCCAGGTGCGCAAGATGATGCCGGACGCTATCGGTATCTTTATCCTTCCCCCATCCCTCGATGCGTTGATGAGCCGTCTCAACGCACGGGCGCAGGATCCGCCCGACGTGATCGCCCGCCGGATCGCGGCTGCGCGCGCGGAAATCAGCCACGTCAGCGAGTTTAACTATGTTATTATTAACGATAAATTCGACGAGGCAGTGCTGGACTTGATAAGTATAGTCCGCGCCCGGCGACTGCTGGCAGCGAGCCAGCTGGCTCTTCACAGCGAGCTGATTAACCGCATGACGTAGCCCTGTTGCGAAGAAAATCTGGTCTTTGCGGCTGCAACTTCACTTAAGGAAAAACTCATGGCCCGCATCACTGTAGAAGATTGCCTGAAGATCATCCCGAATCGCTTTGAGTTGACCCTCGCCGCGACCTATCGCGCACGCCAACTTGCCAACGGCGCAACGCCGATGATCGAAGCAAACCGCGACAAAGCAACCGTTATAGCTTTGCGCGAACTCGCCGGGGCGCATTACGGGCTCGACATACTCAACAAGACCCCGACCTGATCGCGCGCTTGAGTCGTCGGCAGTCCAGCATGGAAATCCGGCGCCTCTCGCAACCTTTCCCAGACTTGGTCTCTTAACCTCGCACTTGATCCCGCCGGCGCCATGCCCGAAGCCGCGACGCTGTTCAAGGAATGGGCCAGCTACCTTAAGCCGGACGATATAGCGCGGGTCGAAACCGCATACAACTTTAGCGAGGCCGCGCACAACGGCCAGTTCCGCGCCTCGGGCGATCCGTATATTTCGCATCCGCTTGCGGTCGCCAACATCCTCGCTCAACTGCATCTCGATTCGCAGGCTCTCTCCGCAGCCCTGCTGCATGACGTCGTCGAAGATACGGCGATCACTAAAGCGGAAATCAGCAAAAAATTCGGCAAGCCGGTCGCTGACCTTGTCGACGGGGTTTCCAAGCTCGACCGTATTGAATTTGAAACGCATGAAGAAGCGCAGGCTGAAAATTTTCGCAAGATGCTGCTTGCGATGGCTCGCGATGTGCGCGTCATTCTCATCAAGCTGGCCGACCGCCTGCACAACATGCGCACACTCGCCGCGGTGCCCGCGTCCAAACGAAACCGCATCGCGCGCGAAACGCTCGACATTTATGCGCCGATCGCCAATCGCCTTGGTCTCAACAGCATCTACCAGGAACTCGAAGACCTTGCTTTTCTGTACCTATACCCGGCGCGCAACCGGGTGCTGTCGAAAGCGCTAAAAAGTGCGCGCGGTAACCGCCGCGAGGTCGTCGGTAAGGTCGAAGACGCTGTCATCAAACGCCTGAAAAAAGACGGCATCGAAGCAACGGTGCATGGCCGCGAGAAACACCTCTACAGTATTTATCGCAAGATGCGCGAGAAGCACCTGTCGTTTGCGAAGGTGCACGATGTATTTGGTTTTCGCATCGTCGTCAAGGATGTGCCGTCCTGTTATCTGGTGCTGGGCGCGCTGCACTCGCTCTATAAGCCGATTCCGGGAAAATTTAAAGACTACATCGCCATTCCCAAGGCGAACGGCTATCAATCGTTGCACACGACGCTGTTCGGCCCCTTCGGCAGCCCGATCGAAGCGCAGGTGCGCACCCAGGAAATGCACAAGATTGCGGAAGCCGGGGTCGCTTCGCACTGGCTCTACAAGAGTAATGACGCGTCGCTCAGCGAGCTGCAGAAAAAAACCCACCAATGGCTGCAGAGCCTGCTCGAAATTCAAACCGGCACCGGTGATTCGACCGAGTTTCTCGAGCACCTGAAAGTCGATTTGTTTCCCGATGCCGTTTACGTGTTTACACCGAAAGGCAAAATACTTTCGTTGCCGCGCGGAGCGACCGCGGTGGATTTCGCCTACACCGTGCACACGGACATCGGCAATCGCTGCGTTGCCGTCAAGATCAACGATGAGTTGATGCCACTCAGGACCGAGCTCAAAAATGGCGAGCGGGTCGACATCATCACCGCTTCACACGCAAAACCGAACCCGCTGTGGCTTAACTATGTGATCACCGCCAAAGCGCGCTCGCATATCCGGCATTTTCTGAAGTCCGTGCAGTCGCAAGAGTCCGCCCAATTAGGCGAACGTTTGCTCAACCAGGCGCTGAGTGTCTTGCACACCGGCGTGGCGGAGATTACGGATCCGCAATGGGCCAAGCTTCTCAAAGATACCGGTGCCAAATCGCGCCAGGACATCCTGGCTGACATTGGTCTCGGCAAGCGTCTGAGTGTGGTCGTGGCGCGCCACTTGTTATCGCTAAGCGATGCGACAGGCGAAGAGCGTCGAGACGTCGGCCCCGTAATGATTCGCGGCTCGGAAGGAATGGCTGTTCAATATGCGCAGTGCTGCAAACCGATTCCCGGTGATCCAATCATTGGCTTGATCAGCAAAGGCCAGGGCATGGTGATTCATACTCACGATTGCTCGGTCATCGCGAAAACGCGCGCCGACCCGGGGAAGGTCATCGATGTCGAGTGGTCGCCGGACACTAAAAAGCTGTTCAACGTCAGCATCAAGTTGATCGTCTTAAATCAGCGGGGCGTACTCGCCAAAGTTGCCGCGGCCATCGCCGGCGCGGACTCGAACATCGACCACGTGACCGTCGATCCCGAAGAAGGCGACCCTTACGCGACAATGCATTTTACGTTGCAGGTGTTTAACCGACTGCATCTGGCGCAGATCATGCGCGTATTGCGCCGCTTGCCGGACGTGATCCGCATCATGCGCATTACGCATAAACGTTCTGACTGACAAAGCGCCCTTATTTTTTGCGCTTACAAATGTCGTTGCCGTCGCGCCAGCCCTGCGCATAATCCGTGTCATTTTTAAAGCGCGCTTCGTCGCGCTTGCGTGCCCCTTCCACGCTAATACAGCCGTCCGCATAGCCAGCCCGGAACCCCGGCGGATAACCGGACAAATTAATACCCGGTGCTGAGGGTGTTGGTGTGCGGGGTGCGGGTGCGGAAGTAGACGGATCGAATTCCGGCGCGCTGATCGGTTGGCCGGCGCACCCGGCCATTAGCGCAAACGTCAAAACAGTTAGTCGTCTTCTCATTAAAGTAACTCTATTGGCAATTCGAAACAACGCAAATAAAAATCCCCGGACCGACATTACCCGATCAGCTATTAGTCAGCTTGATAGACGCGGCCTTGGGCCTCGTTGCAATGTCGCCCACCGTAAAACGGACAGATAGATTGGGGTTTCGCCGTAAACGTATTTTTCGGAGCAAGTTAGCTTTCCCGCGACGGAAACCCGCCTGTCTCACGTTCGGAGTTTCGGCGCGCGGTAGCCAACCCGCCAAGGTGGCCGCCCCTATCGCACTTAGTATGATCACTAACACCGCTGCAATGACAAGTAATGGATACAACCAGTCTTTGTGATTTGCCTTTCGGTGCGATGAACCGGCTTGCATAATTTTCCCTTAAGCGAACTCCTCCCACCAAGCATATCAATGCCGGCAATCGGCTGTGCCGCGCGCAACAAACACAGACGCAGCAACGTTCATGCCAAACTATTTATTATTTGGATTCAGTGTGTTGCCCCCTCCCTCTTTCAAACTCCTACGCGCTTCGTTGCTATGAAGCGACAGGACGCGGCTAGGCTGGTTGACCGGCTTGAAAAAGCTCGGATAATTTTGTCGTCACACAGCGACACTTTCTCGCGATAAGTGTCAGGGCGCCGCAGCCTTAAAAGAAGCTGGTTCGAGCGCATGCCGCTGCAGCAGCTTGTAAAATTCGGTGCGATTTCGCTGGGCAAGTTTCGCGGCCTGTGAGACGTTGCCGCCGGTTATTTTTAACAAACGAACTAAATATTCGCGCTCGAACTGTTTGCGAGCTTTCTCAAATGATGCGAATTCGGTTTGTTGATGATGAATCGCCTGCTGCACCAGCGAAGCCGGTATCAGCGCGGAATTGCATAAGGCGACCGAACGCTCAATGACGTTATAGAGTTGGCGCACATTCCCCGGCCAGCTCGCGCCTACCAACAACTGGAGTGCCTCGGGGGCAATTCGGTTGATCGCCTTGCCGTATTTCTTGGCGAGCAAAGCGAGAAAATGTCCGGCGAGCAGCGGTATATCTTCGCGCCTCTCACCCAGCGATGGCAGATCGAAGGCGACGACATTTAACCGATAGTAAAGATCCTCCCTGAAGCGTCCTTGCGCCATTTCGGTTTCGATGGTGCGATGGGTTGCGGAAATAACCCGCACGTCGACTTCATAACTTTGCGTTGAGCCGACTGGACGCACCTGCCGCTCCTGCAATACGCGCAACAGCTTCACTTGAAGAGGCAGCGCAAGGTCGCCGATCTCATCGAGGAACAGCGTGCCGCGATCCGCCGTTTGGAAAAGACCTTTATTGTCGCGCACGGCGCCAGTAAACGCGCCTTTGACGTGCCCGAACAACTCAGACTCCAGCAGTTGTTCGGGAATCGCGCCGCAGTTAATAGCGACAAATGCGCCGTCGCGACGGACACTCGCATTGTGGATCGCCTGCGCGAGCAACTCTTTGCCAGTCCCGGACTGGCCGTAGATGAAGACGCTCGCATCACTCGTCGCGACCATGCGCGCCTTGGCAAGTATGTCTTCCATCACCGGATTGCAAGTGATGATGGCCGAGCGCCATTCATCGCCCTGAGCCACCGGCTGCATGCCGCCGCCAACCGCGAGCGCGCGCTCGACTTCGGCGAGCAGTTCCTGCGCGTCGAATGGCTTGGTCAGATAGCCAAACACGCCGCGTTTAGTCGCTGCGACTGCTTCAGGTATCGTTCCATGCGCGGTAAGAATGATGGAGGGCAGCGTCGGATATGTTTGATGTATGGCATCGAGCAGGGCCATGCCGTCCATGCCACTCATTTTTAAGTCGGTCACGACGAGTTCCGGACGTGCGACCGCAAGCTGCGCAATCGCTTTTTCGCCGCTATCGACGGCTGTAACGTCGTAGCCTGCCGATTTAAGCCGGATCGTCAGCAACCGCAGCAAGTCCGGGTCGTCATCCACAGCCAAAATTCTGCGTGCGGGTTCAGTCATATATCTTACCTTCCACGCTCGATCATGGTCTTGTCGAGCGACATTAAAGCGTCAAGCTTTTGTTGAAGTGCATAGGCCCGCCGCTGCTCCTGGAACTGCACGCTCAGCAGATAAGCAAGTGCGCGCAACCCGGCGTCGGCGCCTTTAAGCACTGGGTCCAGCAATTCAGCGGTGCGCACGTCATCGCCGGGCTGAGAATTCGAAGCGCTTACCAAAATCGCATAGCGCATGCGCGTCACATCCGTGCGCGTCTTCGCGTATTGCCTACGCACCTGATCGCTTTCTTTCGCCAGTTCGCCTGCAGACATCTTGCGCACCTGATCTAAATAAACAAGCAGCATTTCACTGTCACTTACTACCACTGCCGGTCGTGGGAGTGGGGGGCGCGGCGGCGTGACTTCAAGCTCGGCGACCTCTGCCGGCGCCTGGGTGACGGCTGCAGGCGCGGTCGGCGGGGGTATCGAGGGCGTCCTGACGCGCGAGCCGCAGCCGGCAAGCTCCAACGCGATCGCCCCCGCGAGCACAACTGTGATCCGCTTCATGCTGCCGCCCCGCCGTTCAGTGGCAGCCGCACACGAAAATGAGTGCCGATAGCACCTTCCTTCGAAACAATTTCGGCGCTGCCGCCGTGCGCCACGACATGCTCTCTCACTATCGACAGTCCAAGCCCGCTGCCCTTTACCGGGCCCATGCTTTCGACTCTGCCTTGATAGAAAGGTTCGAACACGTGAGGCTTGTCAGACGGCACGATGCCCGGGCCGTTATCAATCACGTCGACAATCATTTCGCCCCCCTCAGTGCGCAAGTCCATCTTAATGACGCCGCCCGGCGGAGAAAACTTTATTGCGTTGGAGAGCAAATTGTCGAGAATGACGCGAATTTTGGCGGCGTCGCCCACCATGCCAGTGCCTGCGTCGTGCGTCTCCAGCTGGAGGTTTTTGGCTTGCAATGGCAGCCGGTGGTCTCTCACTACATCGATCATTAACTGGCCGGGATCTAACGGCGCGAGCTCAAGCTTGCGCAAGGGAATTGCGCTGTAGTCGAGGAGTTCTTCGATCTGTTTCTGCATCTTTATACTGTTTTGACGCAGTATCTCAGCGACTTCACGCTGCTCGGCCGTCAAGCTGCCGATCACATCGTCTGACAGAAGCTGCGCGCCCTCACGGAGCGCCGTTAATGGCGTTTTAAGTTCATGCGATATCTGTTGCAGAAACCGGTTCTTTTGCTGCTCCAGGTCGATGAGCTGTCGGCGCATCCACTCGAGGCGGCTTCCGAGGTATTCGAGATCGGCCGGTCCGGAGACACTAACCGGCGTATCGAATTTTCCACCGCCCAGCTGGCGGATCGCGGCGTCGATCTGCCTGATCGGCCGCGCAATCACTGCGGCAAAACCGAAAACCAGAAACATCACGACCGGGACCAAAGCGAGCGCCTGCCACAACATAATGCGGCGTGCTTCGACCGCTGTTCTGCGCAACTCCTCGACCTCATGATCAATTGCGCGCGCGCTTTTGGCCATTATCGATTGCGCGCGGTTGGCGAGCTCTCCAAAACGACCGACCTGCATGCGCAACGCCGCGGGGGCCATCAGCTCCGCATGCGAGAGCGCATCGTAGATCTGTTGTTCGGTCGCGATGATCGAATCGAGTTCGCGGCGCTGCTCGGCATCGAAGGGCAGCTGCGCAAACTGCGCCGTCGTCTCGGCAAACTGCGCGCGACTGATTTCATAAGCGGCGAGCACGCTGCGATCGTTCAGGATGACGATCTGACGTGCGCTGCGCTCCATGGTCGTGAGAAGTTCGCTCAGACGCCGACTGCTTTGGGTCGCTCTGACCGCCTGATATACCGCGGTCTCGCTGCGATCTGCTAATTGATCAACCGCGATTGCACTCGTCACCAGTGCCACCACAAGTGGCAAGGCAACCAGCGAAAATGCAACTAGCAGGAGTTTTAGAAACGAGCCCGGATAAAGCATCACCCCAAGATTACAGGGAGCGGCCACGTGCGCACAACAGTCCCGCGCCTACGCGTCGGCGAGTAAGGCGCAATTGTATTTTTTTCAACGCTAAATATTAGCGTAATTTTCCAATTTTCTGGCTTTGGGATTAGACGCGGTTCGCTATGGCAATGCCGCTTCTTACAGATTCAACCCCGCGAACACTGCGCGCAATTTGCTCTGCCATCGCGCGATGCTCGGGAGTGGCGACTTCACCGTAGAGCGTCACCGCACCGGCCAGCACTCCCACTTCCAGTGTGTAAGACCCAAGGTCCGGTTCGCGCACCAACGCATTTTTCACACTGATTAACAGTGCCACATCATTGTTAAGCGCGGCGTGGGCACCTGCGTCCCGCGCATGCAGCTCTGAGCGGTCGAAAAAGACCGCCCTCGCCGAGATCTCGAGTGTGGATTGAGGGGGGGCGCTGTGTGTCGGGCTTCTTCCGCAGCCAGAAACAGTCATCCACCCGCCCAACAGAAGCATAGTCAAGACACGTCGTTTCACGTGCGATGTCCGCGGCTGTGAAATGGAGGTGACATGTGTTGTGGGCGAATGGGAAGTCAACAGGCAACCGCTGGAGTCGGCCCGCCTTCGAGTAGCAAATGCGCAGTTTCCGCGGTATCGATTTGAGCGGAATTGCGCATCACGTCCACGATCCTGGAACTCTCAATTTCAATGCACAAAATTTCAAAGCCTACGATTAGCCGCTGATAGCCTGGCTCCAGCGCAGTCAAGCGTTCTTCGAGTTTCAACGGAAGCGGATTCGTAAGCGCGTACGCCGGCAGCCGCGCGCCGACCATCCAGCGATTGCGCACTTGAGGCAGCATAGCCTCGCCGTGGGCGACGGTCGCAATCGGCTGCTCAGCGTCAAAGTAGTTGGATATCGCTGTTCGATCATGGGCGGTAAACCAACGATTTTGTTTTTCGCGAAATGCACCGGCAGCGTTAGGCGCGGCTCCCAGCAACACGCATTCAGTACGTGTCCGTCTATGTTCCTGCATGGTCACGATGCTCCCCTTTCACAACGATCACTGCCTCTAACGACGCATCAAGTTTAGCCTTTGGCGAGGGTCCGATTTTTCTCGTCCAATACCTTGATCAAACCATCGATTCCAGAACGCGAAATTTCGGATGCGAAACTGCTGCGGTAATTAGTGACAAGGCTCAGGTTTTCCACCATCACATCGGTAACTTTCCACGCTTCTCCGGATTTTTCGAGCCGATAGTCGACTGGTATCAACTGTTTGCTCGCGTCTTTCACAGTTGTTTTGACGGTCACTTCGTTTTGCCCCGCTGCCACTTTGACCGGCTTGACATCGACTCCTTCGTTGCCCGCCGCGAAACTGGACAACGCCGACGTATACGTATTCACCAGCAATGTGCGGAAACCATTTTCGAGCGCTTCTTGTTGAGCGGGCGAGGCATCGCGCCAGGCGCGCCCGACCGCGAGTTGCGTCATTCGCTTGAAGTCAAAGTGCGACAGAACTTTTTTCTCGGCAATTTCGCGCAGAGCCCGCTTATCCTTCGTCTGTTTGATGACTGTGATTACTTCATCTACGGTGGACTTGACGAGGGCATCTGGCGG
Organism: Betaproteobacteria bacterium; assembly: GCA_025360445.1. Classification (GTDB taxonomy): domain Bacteria; phylum Pseudomonadota; class Gammaproteobacteria; order Burkholderiales; family SG8-41; genus PALSA-1004. The sequence goes on along the minus strand of JANYCE010000377.1, from coordinate 555 downwards.
CACCTCTGCTGCCATCGCCGCGCCTGCAAACGACATTACGCAAATCACTAGCAGCTTGGTCGCCGCCTTATTGATCAACGCGACAAACAAGTTTTCGCGCTTATACAAATCGTTGCAGTGAGATTTAGGTGATAACGCGATCATCTGATGCTCCGCTTTGGAGCGGCGCCCGCTCCAATCTAGCCGTAAATGCAAGCACCGTGCCACGAGTAGAAAATTGATGTGATTCAGTCGGTTGTAAAGCCTACTCGACACCCAAGCCTTGCCGCCTGTCGCCCACGCCCGACACGCTCGTCTAACGGACTCGACGAAAGCATTGACTGTTCATGCACTTACTATGTCGTCATATCCCGACATAGCGATGCCAGATAGAAATGTTAGGGCCTCACGTCCGCATGGTGTGTGTAGTTAGGGATGTTGGACGAAGCCGCTACGCGGAGAAAGCAGTGATGGTGATTGGGATACACAATGTAACCTCGCCCCCTCATCCGAGGGGTTGTTCGAAACGAACGATGAGGTTACCCCAAGATGGAAACATTATCAGATTCGAAATTC
>JANYCE010000373.1 GCA_025360445.1 Betaproteobacteria bacterium | reverse complement strand
GCCGACAATAAATTTCACGACATTGTCCGGATATTTGGCCGCGTATTCGCTATGCACAATACCGATTCCGATGTAAGGCACCGCATTGGATTTGGTCAGTTTCTTCCATTCGTCAAGGAAGTTGCCGAGGCTGCGCAGCTTCACTTCGTTCATTTGTGCGACGGTGGTGGAGCGAATCGCGCCGGCATCGATTTCTTTCTGAATCAAAAATTGCGCCAGCCGTGGCTCAGTACCGGGAATGACTGTGTAGTCGGAGGGTTTGAGGCCGTAATTATTTTCAAGCAGCGCAGCGGCCAGCGCGTGCGTTGCGCTGCCCGGCGGCGACATACCGATCTTCTTGCCTTTGAGATCGGCGAACGATTTGACCGGCGAATCGGCAAGCACCGCGAATTGCGCCTCTGCAATCTGCGTGCCGAGAATAATTTTAATCGGCAGGCCGTCGGCTGCAATATTAAGCGCGCCGGCCGCGCTGGCGCCAATCGCGATGTCGATAGCATTCGATGCAATCGCCTTGGTCGGCGCATTGACGTCGCCAAATTTAATGAACTCAACCTCGAGACCTTCTTTTTCCAGGAACCTGCCCTGCTCGAGCACCGAGCCGAATCCGAGGCTCACGCCGCTGGTCCAATAGCCAACGCGCAGTTTCTGCGCGTGCGCGGTGCTGGATGCCGCCAGACATGCAGTGCAGAAGAGCGCGGCGACGACGCGGGAAAAGGGGGTCGCGCTCATGACAAACTCCTGGGGAATTATGTGAAGAGAAGTGCCGAAGTCAAAACTACAACAGTAGCCAGGCTGAAATTACCATAAAGCCGCGCGCGCGGTGCATCATATAAGTGCGCGCAACTGCTGGATGTAGCGGATGGATTGTGCATCGGTCGGATCGCGCGGGCGCATGCACTCGATCGGCACGCTCTCGCGCACGCGTCCGGGGCGGGGCGCCAGCACCACGACGCGGTCGGCGAGCACTACGGCCTCCTCGACGTCGTGCGTCACGAATATGATGGTCATATGTTTGAGCGCGTGGATTTGTAAAAGCTCGGTGTGCATCTGGGCGCGCGTCTGTGCATCGAGGCGCGAAAACGGTTCGTCCATCAGCAGGATCGCGGGCTCGGTGACGAGGCTGCGGGCGAGCGCGACCCGCGAGCGCATGCCGCCCGATAATTGATGCGGAAATGATTCTTCAAATTGCGACAGTTTGACCAACGCAAGTGCAGTGCGTGCGCGCGTCATGCGCTCGGCACGTGGCATGTCGCCGGCCTCGAGCGCAAATTCGACGTTGGCAAGCGCGGTTCGCCACGGCAGCAGGCGGTCTTCCTGGAACATATAACTGATGCTGCGCCAGTCGGTAAAATCACGCGCGCGCACCCCGCCGAAGCAGACAGTACCGCGGTCGGGCGTCAAAATTCCCGAAATGATATTGAGCAGCGTGCTTTTGCCGCAACCCGATGCGCCGAGAATCGCGTAGATCGCATGCGCAGGCACCGCGAGATCGATGTTCTGCAAAACGGTCAGCGGTTCGCCATCCGGCGTGTCGAACCATTTGCTGATCGCAGACAGAGCAATCGCGCCTGGCACGTTGCATTCATCATCGGCCGCCGCCTGGGCGGTCATTGTTGCGTCATTCATCAAAAAAATTTTGCCGGCGGCTTCGCGGCAAACGCCGAATCGCGCAGGCACAACCGGCCGCGCGGGTCTTGCCATAGTTTGAGGTCGGCGTGGAGTTGGCCAAGGGCGCGCGCCACGGTTTGGAAGTCATACTCCGAAAGTTGAGCGGCCACGTCCTGATAGTAAAGCGGCGCGGGTTCGATCAATTTTGAAATCTTTCGCGCGGCCGCGTCGACTTGCGCTGCGCCGGCATTCACGGTCGCGGGAGCAGTATCGGCTTTACCGGCGACATAGTCGGCGATTTTCGCGCGATCGGCGTAGGCATAAGCAATGCGCTCGAAGCGTTCGCGCGGAATACCTTCACCGATGGTGGCGTCAATACCGACCTTGGCGCCCGTGGGCACGACCCCC
>JANYCE010000307.1 GCA_025360445.1 Betaproteobacteria bacterium | reverse complement strand
ATTTTGGCTTGCGCGGATGGTTGAACTCCCGTTGCTGCTATGGGATGAACGAGCAGGCCCTGAAGTATACTGCGGCGTTTTTGGCGTGGGCAACGCGGGCCGGGAAAAACATTCTGGCCCGGCTTCGCCTTCTTGACGCGTGATCCGTTCGCGGCGCTGTGCGTTGATTGAGTCCCGAATGCGGCGTAACGGGCGGCATCAGCACCGCCATGGCGACTGCAGTCTATGCTTTCGAAGCAGAATCGAGGGCTGAATTCCGGGGCATGCCTATCCCTGCGTGGCGACGCCGCAGGTTGCGAGCGCCGTGGCGGTCGCAAGTCACAAGTCATAGGGTCTTTCATTATCATATGATTTCGAAAGACCTGACTCCGAAGACTTAGAAGTCTTAGTAATGACCGCGCACGGGCTGGAGCAAAGGGTGCCTGGCGATGGCCCGAACTGGGCCGGTAAATGCCCGCAGTTTTGTCCGGGTGGCGCGCACGGGCGCGTATAATCGATGTTCCTTTCCCCCGTGGAGATTTGCGGTCGGGTAGCACCGCTTGATGCGCCGTCGTGCGTGTTCCATCCCGAATGCACCTGATGATGGATGATTCGAAGACTGGTACCGAACACCCGGCCGGCCGCGCCGATGCGCCGCCCCCGGTTGCGGGCTTGTCGTTGCTTGCAGCTTTGCGCAGCGACCGCCTGTCGCTGGCGATTCTCGCCGCTGCGCTGCTCATTATGGCCGCCTTGTGGCTGACGCTTGAAACGCAAATCAGCCGCGAGCGCGCCACCAAAATAAACGATGTGATGCGCGAAAATGCCAATCTCGCGCGCACGTTCGAGGAACATACCGTGCGCACCCTCGGCTATATCGACACGATGGTGCTGGCGATAAAAAAACAGTACGAGAAGCAGGGCAGTCGCTTTGACCTGGCGGCGTTTTACCGTGAATTGCAGCCCAACACGGCCTTGCTGCGCAATGTGGCCATCACCGATGCGAGCGGCATGATCATCATGGGAACAGCGAACGGCCCGCGCATCTCGCTCGCTGATCGCGAGCATTTCAAGGTGCATGAGCGCGCCGACAGCGGCCAGTTGTTCCTGAGCAAACCTTTGCTCGCCCGCGTCAGCCAACAGTGGTCGATCATCGCGTCGCGTCGCGCCAATAATCCGGATGGCTCGCTTGTCGGCGTTGTCGGGTTGGCGGTCGATCCTGCGTATTTTTCGCAGTTTTACCGCGACCTCGATCTGGGAGGGCAGGGCGTCGTCGCCCTCGTCGGGACCGACGGCTTTGTGCGTGCCAGGCTGGCAGCGGACAACAACGAGATTGGCCAGGATATTTCGATGGGGGCGTTGGTCACGCGCATAGTCGGTCCCTCCGCAGTGCCCGCTTTCACCGACGTTTGGATATCGCGTGTGGATCAGGTTGAGCGCATTTATGCGGCGCGGCGCGTGCAGGACTATCCGCTGCTGGTGTTAGTCGGTGTCGGCACGAAAGATGCGCTGGCCTCCACCAACGCCCGCGCCGGCGGCTATCGGGCGTTCGCAGTCAGTGTAAGCGGCTTGATCGGCGTTTTTGCCATGTTGCTGGTGGCATTCAATCTGCGCCGCAGCCGCGCGCAACTGCTGATTGATGATCTGATGCAACGGCAGAGGGCGATTATCGATTCCTCGATGGACGCCATCATCAGCATTGATGCGCACGAGCGCATCGTCTTGTTCAGTGCGGGGGCTGAACGGATGTTTTTGCTAAGCGCCGCCGAGGCCATCGGCCAGCCGATCGAGCGCTTTATTCCGCAACGCTATCGTCAGGCCCACCATGGCCATATCAGGGACTTCGTGAATAGCCATATCCCGGCGCGCACGACGACGGGGCAGTTTGGCCACGTCAGCGCCCTGCGGCCCGACGGAACAGAGTTTCCGATCGAGGCGTCGATTGCACAGACGATGATCGGCGGCAGCCTTAGTCTTATCGTCACGCTGCACGATATCAGCGCGCGCGAACAGGCCGCGGCGGCGCGACGTGAAAGCGAGGCGCGTTACCGCACCCTGGTGAAGCATTCGCCCTACTGCATCCATGAAATCAATCTCGCCGGCCGGCTGATTTCGATGAATTCGGCCGGGCTGAAAATGCTGGGTGTGGAAAATGAATCGGCAATCCAGGATGTTCCGTATCTTGATGCGGTCGGCGATCGCGATCGCGAACGGATTGTCGGTTTGCTGGCGGGGGCGCTCGCCGGCAAGGCGGCTGAGTTTGAATTCAAGGCCGTCAATGGGCGGGAGTTTCGTTCCTCATTGGTGCCCATTGCGGACGAAAAGGGTGCCGTTCAGCGTTTGATGGGAATAACCACGGATATCACCGCGCACGCCGCGCTCGAAGCGCAACTGCGCGAATCACAGAAGATGGAGGCCATCGGCACCCTTGCCGGGGGCATCGCGCACGACTTCAATAATATTCTTGCCGCCATTCTGGGCAATACCCAACTTGCCCGCGAGGACGCCACCGGCAACGCGTCGGTGCAAGAGAGCCTGAGCGAGATCAACAAGGCGGCCATTCGTGCGCGCGACCTGGTGCAGCAAATCCTGTCCTTCAGCCGGCGCCAGCCGACCGAGCGCAAAGTCATTGCGCTGGGTGCCGTGGTGGCCGACGCGGAACGCTTTTTGCGCGCCACGCTGCCGCCACGGCTGGTCCTGAGGGTGCACTGCGCGGCCGATGCACCGGTGGTGCTCGCCGACGCGACACAAGTGCAGCAGGTGATCATCAACCTTGCCAGCAACGCCATGCAGGCGATGCGCGCGGGTACGGGGCACATCGACATCGAGCTTGATACGCTGCGCCTCGATGCGGCGCTGGCCGCCGCCCAGCCGCAACTGCAGGCCCTGTACGCGGCGCACCCGGGGCGCACGCTGCGCCTGGTGGTGCGCGATGATGGCCCGGGCATGGAGGCGGCCACGCTTGCGCGCATTTTTGAGCCTTTTTTTACCACCAAGCCAGTCGATGAGGGCACCGGCCTCGGCCTCTCGGTGGTGCACGGCATTGTGCGGACGCACGAGGGCGTGATCACGGTGGCGAGCGCGCCCGGTGAGGGCACGACCTTCAGCGTGTACTTGCCGGCGGTGGCGGAGGTCAGTGCGGAGCGGGCTGCGGCTGCAACCGCCGCCGCAACCGCAACCGCAACCGCAACCGCAACCGCAACCGCAACCGCAACCGCAACCGCGACGGCGAGAGTGGCCGTGACCGCAGTCGCACCACCAGCACCAGCACCAAGCCCGCATGGCGGGCCGCACATTCTGTATCTGGACGATGACGATGCGATGGTATTCCTCGCCACGCGCCTGCTCGGGCGCCGCGGCTATCGCATCAGCGCCTTTCGCGATCAGCGCGAAGCGCTCGCTGCGCTACGCGCCGACCCCGGGGCCTTTGATCTGCTGATCACCGATTACAACATGCCCGGAATATCGGGTATCGACGTGGCGCGCGAAGCGCACGCCATCAGGGCCGACCTGCCGCTGGCCATCGCCTCGGGCTTTGTCGACGAGACCTTGCGCGAGGCGGCGGCAGAGGTCGGCGTGCACGAGTTGATTTGCAAGGCGACGGTCGAGGAATTCTGTGAAGCCGTGGCGCGCGTGGCGCAGGCGCTGGGCGCGGCGGGGCCGCGGCGGTAAGGCCGCTTTTGTCATGGCGCGCGCAGCGTTTTCTGTCATTGCGAGCACAGCGAAGCAATCTCGTCGTCCCTGCGACTAGCGCTGAGCAACCAGCAGGGTCAGGTCTCCCATTATCATATGATTCCGAAAGGCCTGACCCCGCAAGTCTTCATACCCGCAAGTCTTCAAGTGTCTTGGTATAAGAGCGGAATGGATTTCGGCGATGCGATGATTGCCGCTTCGTCGCACGGGGCGGCGCGCATTGCGACCTTTGACCGTGATTTTTCCCGCATCGCGCGCAAGCTGCGGACCGCACCCCCGGTTCAGTTCGCCGTTAAATGACAGGCAGATCGTAATTTCGTTCGATGCGCTGCGCGTTGATTTTGCCCTGAAAGCGGCGTGACGGACGATAGTTAACCAGGAGCAGCGCGACTTTGCTTCGGTGTTTTTTAATCTGACACTGAATCGGCTTTTCACCGACGCGCTTCTTAGAACATCGATTCTGGCCACAAAAATGGCGTTCTAAGAGCAGATAAAGTCGAAATGTGAATGGCATATTGCGTCGGAACAATAGTTTGCGCTGGTCCGACCCAAATATGGGGCCGCGGGTAGATGGCGCAGAGAATGTTGCCTGAAGTTAGAAGTGGTAGCCTATAGTCATGAAGCAAGAACTGATCGCTGAAATCCTGGCGCTTCCCGTGCCGGAGCGCGTGCGTTTGGTTGAGGCAATTTGGGACAGTATTTCCGCTGTTCCCGAAGCGCTTCCCCTGACGCAGTGGCAGAAAAATGAACTTGACCGCCGGCACGCGGAGTTCGAAGCGGATCCTGATGCCGGGTCAACGCTGGAAGAGGTTTTCGCCCGGATCCGCCGGGCTTCATGACCCGACGTTTCATTCTCCGACCGCGGGCCGAGCGCGACATTCAGTCCACATTTGAATGGTACGAGTCGCAGTAGCGGGGGCTCGGTGAGGAATTTCTGTCGTCGCTGCGCGAGCGGCTCGAAACAATCCGTGACAATCCCGAATTGTACCGGGTTATTTATCGCGATATCCGGCGCGCAGTTGTTTCGCGGTTTCCGTAAGTTGTGTTTTACGTTGCGCGGCCCACGCGCGTCGCGGTGCTCGCTGTCCTTCATCAGTCGCGCGACCCCGCAATCTGGCCACGTCGGTAGAGTCGCGCGAATCGCAGGGCAAAGACGCGCAGTCAGGCGTGGCCAGTCGCATAAATGAGGAATTGCAAAACGGATATCAGTCTGGAGCATATATGCAATTAACCAAGCCTGACCCCGATCTTCTTACCGGCGCACCGGAATTCAAGGGCCTGAGTCTGCCGATTCAAGTCCTTTCTGTTTCAGCAGCGCAATCCGCATGGACACATTCATTCCGCATCATGTGATCGAAGGCGATGGTCCGCCGCTCGTGCTCATTCACGGCGTGGGCGGCGCGCTCGACTCCTGGGATATCGTTGTCGGGCAACTGCGTGCGTGTTATCGGCTGATTCGCTACGACCTGCGCGGGCACGGCGCTTCGGCGAAACTGCGGGGACCTTACACTTTGCAGCACTTCGTCACCGATCACGTTGCACTGCTCGATCATCTCGGTCTGGGCGCTCCCGATGTGGCGGGTTTTTCCCTTGGCGGACTGATTGCGCAGGGCCTGGCGCTGGCGCATCCATCCAGGGTCGGTCGGTTGGCCCTGATCAGCGCCATCGGCGGGCGCACGGCAGAGGAAAGCGCGCGAGCACGCGCGCGGGCGGATACGCTAGTCGCTGGCGGGGCCTCGCAGCATCTCGATGCGGCGGTCGACCGCTGGTTCACCGCTGCATTCCAGGCCGCGCACCCCGAGATCATCGCCAAGCGCAAGATTGCGAGTTTGCAGAACGATCCGCATTGCTACGCAGCCGCGTACAGGGTGCTCGCCGACTATGACCTCATCGATGATCTGCACCGGATTTCCCATCCGGCGCTGCTCATGACCGGGGAATTGGACACCGGTTCCACGCCGCGCATGTCGATGCGCATGGCTGAATGCATGCCTCACGCCCGTTTCGTGTTGCTGCCCGGACTCAAGCACAGCGTACTGCTGGAAGCGCCGGCGCTGGTCGCCGGTCACCTGCAAGATTTTTTCAAGGACAAAGATCAATGAACCGTTTTGGCCGATGGCCGCTTTCCCTCGCCGCGCTCGCGGTTGGTCCGCTGACTGTTCATGCTGCCGACGATTATCCGAACAAACCCATTCGCCTGGCCGTGGGATTCGCGCCCGGCGGTTCCTCGGATACGTCGGCCCGCGCCGTCGCCCGCCGCATGGGCGACAGCCTGCGCACCAATTTCGTGGTCGAGAATCGTCCCGGCGCCGGCGGCAACATCGCCGCCGATACCGTCGCCAAGGCGGCGCCCGATGGCTATACGCTGTTCTGGGGCGCGGTCGGTCCACTCGCTGTCAGTCCCGCGATGGGCACCAAACTCAATTACGATCCCGTGCGGGATTTTTCCCCGATCGGCCTTGCAGTGACGTTCTGCAACGTGCTGGTGGCGACCCCGTCCTTGCCGGCCCAGACGGTAACTGAATTGCTGGCACTCGCGCGGGCCAAGCCCGGGCAATTCAATTACGCGTCGCCGGGCAACGGATCGGCCGGGCATCTCGGCGGCGAGCTGTTGAAAAAGCTCGCCAGGATCGATCTCGTTCACATCCCCTACAAAGGCGGCGGCGAGATGATCACGAACCTGATCGGCGGCGAGGTCCAGCTCGCCTTCGTGACGGTCACCACGATCAAAAGCTTCGGCGGCAGCCGCATCAAAGCGATTGCCGTCACCGGCATGAAGCGCGACCCCACGCTGCCCAACGTGCCCTCGTTTGCCGAAGCAGGCGTGCCCGGATACGATGCGACCTTTTGGTACGGCTTGGTGGCGCCGGCACGCATGCCGCCGGCGCTGGTCGTGCGCCTGAATCGCGAACTGCGCGCGGCACTTGCCGACGCCGAAGTAAACAAACCGTTGGACGCACAGGGTCTGGTTGCCGCGCCCTCGACTCCGGAAGCCTTCAGCGCGCTGATCCGCGCCGATCTCGACAAATGGCGTGGCGTATTCGCGGGCGTAAAAATTCCTTTGTAACCGCCGTGCCGGTCTATTGGTCGGTGTTCAGATTGGCGAGGAACGACGGGGTCAGGCTTGTCTAATTGCATAATATTTTTTGACCCAGATTGTTGCATGCACGAGCGGACATTTCTAACGCGCAGCCTACCTGGCTGCAAACCGCTTCACGCCAGATTTGCTGGCGGCCTTCTGCAAATTCTGATCGAGCGTTGCCACGGTTAAGCCTTCCCGCATGGCGAGTTCCAGATAGGAAGCGTCGTAAGTCGAGAGCCGATGGCGGCGTGCGATGTGAGGCGTGGCCGATAACGCCATCGCAAAAGTTGCCGCGTCCACGCGTATATTTATGCCCGCCAGCATTTCGAGGAAGGCTTCGCTTTGCGCTTCGGTAACGAGGCCTTTGATTTCCGCCTTCGCGATGACATTGAAAATTTCAAGTTCGAGGGCGTGGCAGGCGAAACGGCTTGTTTCCCGTGTGCGATGTGCGGGGGCGATAAGCTGCAAATGCGTTGACTCACGTCATCATCGGCGCAATAACAGGTATTGCCGGCGCGCATCATCAAGGCTGACGTTGTTAAATGGGGCAAAGTGGTGCGCGATTCGGGCGCCAAAACCGACTAGCAGTGTGAGTAGAAGAACGTGGCGTGCGACGGGTTTAACGCAAGATTGCAGTTGGACGCTCGTCAACGCCGGTGCTTCTGACGCCGGTGTGAAGTGCGCCCGAATCGACACCTGCCCGATCACGCTTTGGCAGTGGGGCGCTAGCTCAGGAATTTCTGCATTTCGGCAACGCAGCGGTCGGGTATCAGCAGATTGATGCCGTGCCCATAGCCTTCGAACATGATGAGCTTCGCATTCGGCAGCAGCGCAGTCATCTCGTTCATCTGCTCTTTTTTCGCCAGCGGGCTGTTTTCACCGACCAGAATGAGCATGGGCATTTTTATTTCGGTGATGCGCTTGGTCATGTCGCCACCCGCGGCCATCAGGTGATGCGCGATGCCTACATGGTTGGCGACTTTGCCCATTTCACGGATAACCCATTCCTGCATTGCAATCGGTGCTTTGGCGAGGTCGAGCCGGTACGCCAACGTTTTACGACACCATCCGCCGACGCCCAGCTTTTCGATCGCGGTCGCGTGATCGACTTCGCCGACGTTGTAGGTTTCCATCACCGCACCGGGCAGTTTGAACGGCGTGTTGACAAGCACGAGTGAGTGCAACCGCTCCGGATGCGTGAGCGCCGCGACGAGGCCCAGGATGCCGCCCGAAGATTCGCCCACCCAGTGCGCGCGCTCGATGCCGAGCTTGTCCATGAGGCCCAACGCGTCGCCGACCAACTGATCTACGTTATAAGGCGCACCCGCCGGCGGCACGGTGGTTCCGCCGCAGCCGCGCGAATTAAAACGCAGCACCCGATAATGCCGTGCCAGTTCCGGCACCCAGCCGCGCCAGAAATCCAGGTTGCGGCAATAGCCATGATGAAAAAGGATCGTCTGCGGCTCGGCGTCCGCCCATGGATCGGTGTAATCGGCAATGTCGTATTCGATGTCGATCGTGCCGACGCGCATTGTCTGCAGGGGTATGGTCATCAGGATTGGAGCTCTTTACTTATGCATTAAGTGCGGGGCAATCATTATACTGACTGACGAAACGCGTTCTATTGGCAAGGAATAACGAAAGCAGGCACGCTATGAAATCTAAATACAAAACAGCATTAATCGTTGGGGCGGGCGATGGTTTGAGCGCATCCGTCGCGCGCCTTTTTGCGGGCGCTGGTGGCATGCGTGTTGCGCTGGCTGCGCGCAACACCGTGAAGCTCGCTGCCTTAGCGCAAGAGTTGAACGCGGGTGTGTTTGCGTGCGATGCGGCGAACGCCGAAGAGGTCGGACAGATGTTTGCGCAGGCCGACGCGTTTTTCGGCGCTCCGCCTGAGGTGGTCGTGTACAACCCGAGTTTTCGCGTGCGCGGTTCGATTCTCGATGTTGAGCCTGCGGCGGTCGCCAAAGCGTTGGCAGTGACCGCGTATGGCGGCTTTCTCGTCGCGCAGCAGGCGGCGCGGCGCATGGTTCCGCGCGGCAGCGGCGCGATACTTTTTACCGGCGCTTCCGCAAGTGTTAAAGGCTATCCGTTGTCCGCCGCGTTCGCGATGGGTAAATTCGCGTTGCGCGGGCTTGCACAAAGCATCGCGCGCGAGTTGGCGCCCAAAGGTATTCACGTTGCACACTTTGTAATCGACGGCGGTATTCGCAGCGCGGCGCGCACGGTACCGGCGGAGGCGCCCGATTCGCTGCTCGATCCGGACGCGATCGCGCGCAATTACCTGCAAGTGCTCGAACAGGACCGCAGCGCGTGGACCTGGGAGCTTGAATTGCGGCCGTGGGTGGAAAAGTTTTAATGCAAAAAGCTATCGGCCGCAGATAAACGCAGACGGGAAATCGAAGCCTCCTTCCCCTTCAAGGGGAAGGCGGGGATGGGGATGGGTCATGTATTTCGAAGTGGTCAAGTTTTTTCGGACACATCGATAGGTTGTTTTGCTGCCGATTTGAGTTCATAGGCATTGGGCGGCAGATAACCCAGTGTCGAGTGCAAGCGTACGGCGTTGTAGAAGCCGACGATGTAGTCGGCGATATCCCGAATGGCTTCCGCGTGGTTGGCGTAGTCACATTGCCACACG
>JANYCE010000298.1 GCA_025360445.1 Betaproteobacteria bacterium | reverse complement strand
CTGCTTCGTCGCCATTACCTCCCAAGTCTTGCGCGGAAAATTAAGCGTCTCGCGATCGACGTCGACTTCCGCTGCCCGCAAAGCCTCGGCCGCTTTCTCCGCCTGCCCGCGCTGCTTGTCGAGTTCCTCGATAAATCGCGCAAGTTGCGCGAGCACTTCGCGCTGAAATGGTTTGAGTTCAGTCCCTGCCAGCTCGGCCGTATCCGTAATATAGCTACGTGGTTGCCAGAAGATTTTTCTGTCGCGCTCGATGCGAGTTCTGAAGCCCTCGTCCAAAACACCCTGCAGGCGCAGCAAATCCACCCGATAGATCAATCCCAGATCGTCAAGTTGACCGGACAAACGGGAAAATTCAGTTGCCGGCATTGTGGGCGCGTCGACAGCGAGATCGATATCGGATTCATTGCGGTGATCTCCTCGTGCGCGCGAGCCGTAGATCCAAACGCGCGCGATGTTCGGCGTGTGATCGAACAGCTTGACGAGCTTGGCCATACTCGAAGGCGCGACGCCGAATCGGCCTGGCGGCGAGGATAGTTCCATTCTAGAGCGACTTCAGTTTGTCGCGCAGCGCATCGAAAGCGTGAACCGCTTGCGAACGCACGAAGGCCGCGACCTCAATGGTCTTTTTCTCGTCGTAGGTGTGACTGGTTTCGTCCCGGGAGTCCTTGATCTTCTCCCACAGGTCTGCATCCGAGATCAACTCTGCGCGAAAGGCAGTTTGGAGCACCTGGCGCACGACCTCGGGCATCTTTTCCTTTTGCGCGCGCGACCAATAGAACATGCTCTTCCAGCCCAGTTCGTAGGTGAACTCGAAGCGCCGGATCAGCGCATCCCGAACCAGATCAGTCTCATTTTCTGTCAGCGCCTCGTGCAGACGTATGAGCGCTCGCTCAAACTGACTGCGCGCCAACTCGAATCGGTCCTCGCTCATCTCAGGCCTCCCGGTAAAGTGCGAAAGGAAGGGGCGCGAATTCAACGCCGAACTCGAGCAACTGTTTATTGGAAAGAAATTTGGCCGGCGCGAACACGAGATGGCGTTGATCGCTGTGCTTTTCGCGCAATTTCCTGGCAAATGAAAGCGTCAGCGCCGCATCGGGAGATTTGAGAAAACCCAGATCCGGTTTGTAGATGAGCCAGACATAACGATCCTGCGCTTCGCCCAGAAAAAAATCTTTCTCTTTAATTGTGGACTTGGCGAGAGTGCCGCCGGTTGCCGTGTAGAACAGCCACGCAGCGAGGCTGGCGTAATCCGGCAGTTGCTTACCGGCTAGTATTTTTTCCGCGTCTATGGGCGCGCCGAGGGTACAGAAAGTGAATTCTCCACCCAGCCCATCTACGCGCTCAGAAATTTTCTTTTCGCCTTCGACCTGCAATACGCCGTCGTTTATCTTGACGTTCACTTTGTCGAAGCGCCGCTTATCAGCCGGCATCTGTGCCAGATCAGGACGTTCCGCAAACCCTTCGCGTTGCCTGATCGTGTCCACTTGCTCAAGCAGGGCAGCCGATTTTTGCAACTTGCTCCAAGTTACTTTCTCACGCAGCAATTCTTCACGTCGCGTGCCAACATAGGCGTAGCCTCCGATTACGCGCCGCACGCGCTCAGCCGTGATTCGGTCAGCATAGTCCTCGCCCTCAACTAAAATAAATGTCCTCCGACCACCGTCCTTATTATTTGCCTTAAGAACTGCATGAGCCGCGGTGCCAGAACCAGCGAAAGAATCGAGAACTAAGGAGTTCTCCTTAGCCATGTGCGTCATGAGGTAGTCCACCATCTCGATCGGCTTGACCGTATCGAAACCGTGTTGATTACCTAAAATTTGGTTCAATAGACTTTTGCCACCCTCCGAGGTTCCGCTCAAATCCCTATTGACAAAACAATAAAACGGACGGTGCTCGTCATCTTCCTCATGCTCATAGCACTTTCGGAAAGGCGTCCCGTCTTTGAATTCCAGGCAATTCTTCTTATAGAGCTTGGTAATAAATTCTTCACCGCCTTGCCACCGTTGTTCTGGTGGAGGGGTATATCCGGCAATTGGAAACCGCATAGATTCACGCGCGTTCTCACCTCGATTTGACTTTAATATCGTTTGTAATCGATAGGTGCCATCAGAATCTGAATGCGGATATGATCGACTCTCGCCGGACACCACTTTATTAAATCGACTGCCATCGCCGCTTCCATAAAGCAAAACAAACTCCGCGTCCATTTGCGGCTTAACTTGAGCTTGGCCAGTATTACTTGGCTTTGCGCGGCTTTTCCATACTAGACAAGCAACAAATTTATCCGCACCAAAGACCTCATCTAAAATTGCTCGCAATTGATGTAGCTCGTCGTTGCCAATAAATACGGCCATTACCCCGCGTTCGGACAATAATTCACGCAACAATGTTAGTCGCGGCCACATCATGCACAGCCATTTATCGTGGCGCAGCATGTCTTCGGAGTTCACGGGGTTTGATTTCAACCATTCGCGCATGATCGGCGAATTGACGTTGTCGTTATACGACCAGTTTTCATTGCCGGTGTTGTAGGGCGGATCGATGAAAATCAAATCGACCTTGCCGGCGTAGCGCGGCAGCAGGCTTTTCAGCGCATGCAGGTTGTCGCCGTGGATGATGAGATTGCCGGCAAGATCGGCCGGACCGATTGACTTCTCGGGCTGCGCGATGAGCGGACGATAGGGCACCGTGAGGTGATGGTTATAGACGTACTCTTTCCCCTTAAAAAACAGCTCAGGCATTCTCATTCCTTTTTATTGGAGCCGGTAGTTTAACGCAGCACTTGGAACGCAGAATCAAGGCCTGCGTGCTCCACGCGGATGCTTTTTGCACACACTCTCCAGATGTTACGTTCTATCGCCTGCCCTGAATGCGAATAGCGGTGTTCGCCCGAACGTGCGCTATTTTTTCGCATCCGAGGCAAACGGGTAAGGCCCCGCAAAGTCGCCGACGTAGGCCGTATGAGTTACCACGCCGCTCTTCGCGTTCCAGGCGTGGACGAGGTACGCGGGCGGTTCCATGATGAAGGTTGCGTCCGCGTCAGGTGCGAGATCGAGCGTAATCTGATGCGCAGTGCTGGGCGCCGTGCAGGCCAGTGTGCCGGCGAAACGCGCCTGGATCGGGCGATGCAAATGGCCGCACAGCACGCGTTCTATTTGCGGATGCTTGGTGACAATCTGAGCGAGCGGCCCCGTGGTGGCCAGCCCGATTTCGTCCATGCCCGCGATGTGCGTCGCAAACGGCGGATGATGCATGAGAAGCAGCGTCGGGCGCTGCGGCGCCGTGGCGAGTGTCAATGCGAGCCATTCGAGGCGCTGGGCGCACAATTCACCGCCGTCCTGACCCGGGACGACCGTATCGATTGCGACGATTCGCAGTGCATGCTCTTCAATCGAGTACTGAATGAACGGCGGAAACTGATTAAGGTAGGCGTGATCGGGAAACGCCGCGCGCAGCGCTTCTCGTTCATCGTGATTGCCGGGGATCAGGTATACCGGCATTGCGAGCGGTGCGATTATTTCACGCAGCAATGCGTATTCTTGAGGCTCCCCGCCGTCTACGAGATCGCCCGTCATCACGACGACATCCGGCTGCTGCGGCTGTTGTGATAGGTGGGTGATGCACTGTTTAAGGTTCGCCGCCGTGTCGACGACCCCATACGCGAGCCTGCCGCCGGCCATCACATGCGTATCGCTTAACTGACAGACGATCATCGACTCGCACGCTGCAGTCATGGCGGCTTCGCAAGCAGTTTTAGGCCGCGGGCTTTAGAGATTCAAGCAACTTCTTGATCTTCGGCTCAGGCTTCCAGTAATTCGGGCCCTTGAGAAATTTTCCGTTCGCATCGTAAATCGGCTTGCCGTCGGCGCCGAGCTTGCTCTCGTTGCTGTCCATGATCACATCGAGCACGTCTTCGAGCGGCAACCCGTACTTCAACGCTTCCGACCGGCAGTACACCATGATGTCACCGAGCAGATCGGCAATGGCGACTGCAATGTCGCCAGCGTCACCGCCTGTTTTAGCGAGCGCCACGATCTCGTCGATTTCGTGCACCTCGTCGAGCAAGGTGGCTTTGAAT
>JANYCE010000279.1 GCA_025360445.1 Betaproteobacteria bacterium | reverse complement strand
TTAGCACCCGCGTCCACTTTTCGCTTGAACGCTAGGAGATCCTCCTGCGCGCTTTTTGCCTGCGGATGCGTTTCAGGATAAGCCGCGACCTCGACCATGAATTGCGTGCCGAACTCCTGCCGAATGAACTCGACCAACTCGTTCGCGTAACGAAATTCGCCGGCGGCGGCGAGACCCGAAGGCAGATCACCGCGAAGGGCGACCAGGTGCTGGATGCCGTTGTCTTTATAGCGCTGCAGCCATTCGCGGATATTTTCGCGCGTCGAGGCGACGCATGAGATATGCGGCGCCGCGGCGTGGCCCATCGCGCGGATGTCGAGCACCGTGCCGAGCGTGCGCTCGCGCGTCGAGCCGCCTGCTCCGTACGTAACCGAAAAAAACTTCGGGTTGAGCTGAGCGAGTTGGCGCGTGGTCGCACGCAGCTTCTCTTGTCCTTCCGGCGTATTCGGCGGAAAAAATTCGAAACTATACGTGCGTGGATATTTTTTTTGGGATTCCAAGATTCGCTCAAACGGGAAAAAGCGGGTTTGCGTCGCGTGATGCGCGTCCCCGCTCAGCTTCCCTAGTATCGATAATGATCGGCTTTGTACGGACCGTCGACCGGCACGCTCAAATAGTGGCACTGCGTTTCAGACAACACGGTCAAATCGACGCCAAGCTTTTTAAGATGCAGGCGCGCGACTTTTTCGTCCAGGTGCTTGGGCAGCGTATACACCTTGTTTTCATATTTGCTGCCGTTAACGAAGAGTTCGATCTGCGCCAGCGTCTGGTTGGTAAACGAGTTCGACATCACAAAGGACGGGTGACCGGTACCGCAGCCAAGGTTGACCAGACGTCCTTCGGCTAGCAGGATGAGGCGCTTGCCGTCCGGAAACACAACATGATCAACCTGCGGCTTGATGTTGTCCCACTCATATTGCTTCAAACTCGCGACTTCAATTTCGGAATCGAAGTGGCCGATATTGCACACGATCGCATTATGTTTCATGCGCTTCATGTGATCGTGCGTGATCACCGACAGGTTGCCGGTCGCCGTAACGAAGATATCGGCTTTGTCGGCGGCATAGTCCATGGTGACGACGCGAAAACCTTCCATCGCCGCCTGCAACGCGCAGATTGGGTCGACTTCGGTGACCCACACTTGCGCGGATAAAGCGCGCAGCGCTTCCGCGCTACCCTTACCGACGTCGCCATAGCCTGCAACTACGGCCACTTTGCCCGCGATCATCACGTCGGTTGCGCGCTTGATTGCGTCAACCAGTGATTCGCGGCAGCCGTACAGATTGTCGAACTTCGATTTCGTCACCGAGTCGTTTACGTTGATGGCGGGGAACGGCAAACGGCCTTCCTTTTCCATCTGGTAAAGACGATGCACGCCGGTCGTCGTCTCTTCAGTCACGCCTTTGATGTTCTTTTCGATCTTTGAATAGAAACCGGGTTGCTCCTTGATCGTCTTGCGCATCGCCGCAAACAGCACCCGTTCTTCGTCGTTGCTGCCTTCGGGCGGCTGGGTGCCGGCTTTTTCGTGCTGCGCGCCGAGAGTGACGAGCAGCGTCGCGTCGCCGCCATCGTCCAAAATCATGTTGGGCGCACCGCCGTCGGGCCACGCGAGGATGCGATGGGTGTAATCCCAATAATCCTCGAGCGTTTCGCCCTTATATGCGAACACCGGAATGCCGCGCGCCGCAATCGCCGCCGCCGCATGATCCTGGGTCGAAAAAATATTGCATGACGCCCAGCGGATATCGGCGCCCAGGTCGGCGAGTGTTTCAATCAGCACTGCAGTCTGGATCGTCATGTGCAACGATCCCGCGATGCGCGCGCCTTTTAGCGGCTGCTTGCCTTTAAATTCTTCGCGCACCGCCATCAAACCCGGCATTTCGGTTTCGGCAATTGTGATTTCTTTGCGGCCGAAGCCGGCCAGTGCCATGTCGGCGACTTTGTAATCGGTGAAATTTTTTTGCGTAGCGGCGTTCATCACGCGCTCCTTTCCATGTACAGAAAAAAGTTCGTGAGCGCCGTTGCGGATTTGGACACCCCGAGCCTGGCAGTCAAGTTAGAGACGACTGTCGCAACGCTCCTCGGGGGAGGGGGCGGATTGTAGCGCGAAATTGTGTTTTTTGTCTGCTGTGCCCGACCGGCAAAACATACAAAAACGCAGGCATCAGCCGGCGTGTTGTTGCTCGCATCGAGACGGCGCGAATTAGCTGGCGTCTGCCTTCAGCGCTGCAGCTTTGTCGGTCGCTTCCCACGTGAACTCGGGTTCGTCGCGTCCAAAGTGACCGTACGCGGCGGTCTTCAAGTAGATAGGACGCAGCAAATCCAACGCCTGGATAATGCCTTTGGGACGCAAGTCGAAATGTTTTTCGACGAGTTTGCCGATTTTTTCATCAGCGATGGTGCCGGTGCCGAACGTATCGACCAGCACGCTGACCGGACGCGCGACGCCGATCGCGTAGGCAACTTGCACCTCGCATTTTTTGGCGAGGCCTGCCGCGACAATGTTCTTGGCGACGTGACGCGCGGCATAGGCCGCCGAGCGGTCAACTTTCGACGGGTCTTTGCCCGAGAACGCGCCGCCGCCGTGACGCGAGTAGCCGCCATAGGTATCGACGATAATTTTGCGGCCGGTGAGACCGGTGTCGCCGAGCGGCCCGCCAATTACGAAACGCCCGGTCGGGTTAATCAAATACTTGGTGTCGCTCTTGAGCATATGTTTCGGAAACACCGGATTCACAATCTCTTCGATCACGGCCTCCTTGATTTGCTCGTGCGTCACGTCCGGGTCGTGCTGCGTCGATATCACTACCGTTTCAATCTGAGTCGGCTTGCCATCGAGATAGCGCACCGTTACCTGCGACTTCGCATCGGGGCGCAGCCATGGCAGCCGCCCGTCGCGGCGCAATTCGCCGTGGCGCTCCATCAGCCGGTGCGCGTAGTAAATCGGCAGCGGCATCAGCTGCGGCGTTTCGTCGCATGCAAAGCCATACATGAGACCCTGATCGCCCGCGCCCTGGTCGAGGTCAAGCCCTTTGCCCTCGTCAACGCCCTGTGCGATGTCCACGGATTGCGCGTCATACGCGGTCAACACTGCGCAGCTTCGATAATCGAAGCCAATCGACGAATCGTCGTAGCCGATGCGCTTGATGATGTCGCGCGCGATTTCGCTGTAATTTACTTTAGCGCTCGTGGTGATCTGACCTGCCATCACGACCAGGCCGGTGGCGACCAGCGTTTCGGCGGCGACGCGCCCGTGTTTGTCCTGGGCTAAGATAGCGTCGAGAACGGCGTCGGAAATCTGGTCTGCCACCTTGTCGGGATGGCCTTCGGACACCGATTCAGAAGTAAATAGAAAGTCGTTCATGGTTCGCGGTCAGGTGAGGTTTGGGGCCGCGCATTATATCAAAATAAAATCGGCGCTCTAAATTGTCGAACACGTTTTGTCATAAATGGCGGCGACCGCGGAGAGGTGCGTGATGGTCAGGCTCGGCCTCGCGCTGATTTGGCTGTTGCACTTTTTACCGATGCGTTTGCTCGCGCACATCGGCGCGGGACTCGGCGGCGTTCTGTACGCGCTCGCGCGCTCACGCCGCAATGTCGTGTTGACCAACTTACGATTGTGTTTCTCCGCGCTTGATGATGATGCGCGAACGCGGCTTGCACGCGCGCATTTCCGCGCGTTTGCCCGCAGCCTGCTCGAGCACGGCATTTTGTGGTGGGGTAACAAAACCGACGTGCAGGCGCTGGTTCGCATCGAGGGGCTCGAGCATTGGCGGAGCATCACCGACCGTCCCGTCATTTTGCTGGCGCCGCACTTCATCGGGCTCGACATGGGCGGCATCCGGCTCGCTGCGGAATACCGCTTGAACTCCGTTTACAGCCGGCAGAAAAGCGCGGCTGCTGATGCCATCTTCATACACGGGCGCACGCGCTTCGGCCTCACCTCATTGTTTCCGCGGCAGGAAGGCATCCGGCCGATGATCAAGGCGCTCACACGCGGTGAGCCGGTTTACTACCTGCCGGACATGGATCTCGGCGCGCGTGACTCCGTGTTCGCACCTTTCTTCGGCGTGCAGACGGCAACGATCACAGGGTTGTCGCGCATCGCCGCGCTCGCTCGGGCGGTGATTGTGCCGTGCGTGACGCGCCAATTACCGGGCGGCGCCGGCTATGTGGTGACGCTCTACCCGGCGTGGCGGGATTATCCAAGCGGTAATGCTGCCGCTGACGCCGAGCGCATGAATGCGTTTATTGAGGCGCGTGTGCGCGAAATGCCCGAACAATATTATTGGCTGCATAAGCGCTTTAAAACGCGGCCGCCCGGCGAACCGAACCCTTATGGGCGTTAAGCCGCCGGTAGACGTCCGCATTACCGCGTTGACGGCGGATGAAATCGACGAGCTCCCCAATCTCGCCACTGAAATCTGGCGCACGCATTATCCTGCCATCATCAGTGATGCGCAGATAGAATATATGCTGGCGCAGCGTTATGCGCCCGCGGTGTTGCGCTCGGAATTGGCGCAAGGCGGCGTGTGGTGGGACGCACTGCGTGTAGAAGGACGGATGGCGGGCT
>JANYCE010000276.1 GCA_025360445.1 Betaproteobacteria bacterium | reverse complement strand
CAAGCGTGAAGTGCCATTGGTATTCTGGCTGCGCTCACCCTCCCGCGGATCGCTCTCCGCTTCCAGCGCCGCCACCGCCGCTTCGAGATTCTGCTGCAAGCCCGCCAGCAACTGGTCGCGCTCGGCTTCCCTGACCTTGCGCGCGCGCGCGCGCAATTCAAAATCCTCCGCGGCGGATTTTCCGGTGTCGGCGGAGGGCGGTAACAGGTTAACCCCGGTGTTCGTGGTATCCACGGGGATTTTTTCAAACTTCACACCAGGCGGCGGCAACTTGTTGGAGTAGGCTGGCTTGCCGTCCGCATCCAAGTATTTGTATATGTACTGCGTCTGGGCGCCCGCGGTGACGAGCCAGAGCGTGGAGATAGACGTCAACATCACGATCAACAAGCGTTTCATGATTGGCTGTGCCTGCTCAACTGCGCCTTGCCTGCTCGAGTTGAATACGTAACTCCTCAACCTTCTTTTCCAACGGCGCGATGCGCGCGAAATAATCCTCGCTCAGATGCGAACTGCCATTGGCATTGCGCGTGCGTTCGCCCTCGCGCGGTTCCTTGGCGGCGTTAAGCTCGGCCACCGCGCTGTCATAATTTTGTTGCGCGCCAGCAATCAACTGGTCGTGCTCGGCTTGCCGCGCCTTGCGGTTGCGCTCCATGTCGGCGGCGTCCTGCGCGGTTTTCGGCGTGGCGCCCGGCAGGGGCGTGACGCCGGTCGGCTTGGTATTGGTCTGCATGATTTCGAATTTAACGCCCTTGGGCGGCGCCGAGTCCGAATAAACCAACTTGCCATCCGGCCCTAAATATTTATAAACAGTCTGGGCGAATGCAGGTGTGGCAAGCAAGAAGCTTGCGGCAAATGCAAAAAACACAATATTGGCGGAGTGTGGGCGATTTACGACGCGATGCACGATACGCCTCCTTTTCCCTTAGACCGCCTGGCCAGGCAAGTGGTTCGCGGCGGCGCGCGGTTGCGTGCAAGCAAGTATATACCCGTACCAATTACGCATCATCAGTGCCAGCCTGCATAGCCAATCGCGCCGATGGCAAAACGCGCAATGCCGTAGAAAAGCCAGGTCGCAATGCGGTTTGGCCAGGACTCGCTTTGCCAGCGATTTTTTTCCATGCGGGTAGCGCCGGCTTCGATTGCAAGTTGGAGCCGGCCGCGCAGCAGCGCGCTGAACGCCGCATTATTCACAGCGACGTTAGCCTCAAGCGCTAACAACAGACTGAACGGATCGATATTCGACGAGCCCACCGTCGCCCAGGTTTCATCCACCACCGCGACCTTGGCGTGGAGATTGCTCTGGTGGTATTCGTAGATTTCGATGCCGGCGTCGAGGAAACTGCCGTACAGAGCACGCGAAGCGTAGTAGATGAGCAGGTACTCGATCTGCCCCTGCATCAACAACACCACTCGCACGCCGCGATTCGCGGCATCGAGCAAGGCCTGGCGGAATTTCCGGCCCGGGAAAAAATACGCGTTGGCGATGATGACTTCGCGCGTGGCACCTTCTATGGCCGCGAGATAGGCCGCCTCGATTTCCCCGCGGTGGCGCAGGTTGCTACGCTGCAGAAACGCCGCACTGACAGCGCCCGCGGCCGTGGCAATCGGCTCCAGCATGGGAATATTGCGTTTGCGGTGGCGCACGCTGGCAAACACCAGCCGCACCCACAGGCTGCGCGCCGCCTCATGAATCGGCGTCAGTATCGGTCCTTCGAGTTTTACCGCAAAGTCGAAACGCGGTTTGCGGTCGGGCGCATCGCGATCGTCGATCACGTTGATGCCGCCGACAAAGGCGACGCTGCCATCGATGATCGCGACTTTGCGGTGCAGGCGGCGCAGGCGATTGCGGCGCAGCGTCCACGGCGAAATTTTTGGCCGGAATACCAAGAGCCTGATGCCGGCGCGGCGCAGCTCCTCGCGAAACTGCGCAGGCAGGTCCGCCGAACCGAAGCCATCAATCACCATGCGGACCACCACGCCGCGCGCGCTGGCGCGTTTCAAGGCGTCGGCGATGCGATGGCCGGTGGCGTCAGCCCGGAAAATATAACACTCCAGGTGCACTTCTTTGCGGGCCGCGTCGATCGCGGCTTCCAGCGCGGGAAAATAGGCGTCGCCGGTTTCCAGCAGGGTAACGGCGTTACCCTGCTGATAAACTGGAATCATGTCCCGCTGAGCATGAGTTTGGCGGACAGCGCGGCATGGTCGGAAATGCGCGCCCAGGCGCGACTATGCATCGCCCGCGCGACATTCACGGTAAAACCGCGTACGTAGATGCGGTCCAGTGACAGTAGCGGCATGCCGCTGGGAAAACTGCGGGCCAGGCGTCCATGCGCGCTATGAAACACTTCTTTCAGACCCAGGGCTTCGGCGAGTATG
>JANYCE010000262.1 GCA_025360445.1 Betaproteobacteria bacterium | reverse complement strand
TGCGCCGGAAACGTTTCGTTGCCTTTAAGCTTGTGCTCTGCAATCGCCTTGGCAACCGCGCGCTCGATTTCGGATTGCGAGCGCACGCCAACGGTTTTCAGAAATTTGCGGATGCTCATGTTAAATGCTTCTTCGTTCATGCCGGTTCTCCTCGCTACTGATTCAAGATAATGCAAATGACAGGTAAATCTGTTCGCGGCAGCGTTTCACCGCTGAAGCCCATTGCGTCTAACTATGCCGGTTCTTTTTGTAGAAATCGATCAGACCGCTGGTAGAAGCGTCGTAACTCCCCGCGGCCGACGCTGCTTCAAGGTCCGGAAGAATGCCCGAGGCGAGACGCTTGCCGAGTTCGACGCCTGGCTGGTCGAACGCGTTTAACCCCCAAATCGTGTTTTGCACAAACACCTTGTGCTCGTATAACGCGAGCAGCATACCCAGAGTATGCGGAGTCAGTTTCGCCACCATAATTGAGTTGGTCGGGCGGTTGCCGGGAAAGCCATCGGCTGGCGCACCATTCATGAGCGCGGCGGTTTGAGCAAAAAAATTGGAGAGCAAAATCGCATGCGTGCGCGGCGTGGTGTGATGAGGTTCGCACACCGCGATAAAATCGGCGGGCACCAAACGGGTTCCCTGGTGCAGCAATTGGAAAAACGAATGCTGTGCATTGGTCCCGGTCGCGCCCCAAATGATCATGCCCGTATCGTAATCAACCGCTTCGCCGTCGCGCGTGACCTGTTTGCCGCTTGACTCCATGTCGAGCTGTTGCAGATGCGCAGGTAACAGCGCAAGCGATTCGTCATAGGGCAGCATCGCATGCGACGCTGCGCCAAAAAAATTGTTGTACCACACGCCGAGCAACGCAAGAATGACGGGCATGCTTCGCTCGAACGGCGCGTCGCGGAAATGCGCATCCATTTCGCGCGCTCCGTGCAAAAGTTTTTCGAAATTATCCATGCCGATGCCAAGCGCTATAGGAAGTCCCATCGCCGACCATAGCGAATAGCGCCCGCCAACCCAGTCCCAGCAGGGGAACACGCGGTCAGCCGCCACGCCGAATTCGGCGGCGAGCCGGGTGTTGGCGGTAACCGCAACCAACTGGTTGCCGGCGTCAGCACCCGCCGGCACGCGCAGCCAGTCACGCACGAGCTTCGCGTTGGTGAGCGTCTCAACTGTGGTGAACGTCTTGGATTCGACGATCGCAATCGTTGCTGCGGGGTCGAGCGGTGCGAGCGTGCGCTGCACCGCCGCCGCGTCGACATTCGAAATGTAATGCACGCGCGGACCGCCAGCCGCATACGGCGCGAGCGCGGTGGTGGCCAGTGCCGGTCCCAGATGCGAGCCGCCAATGCCGACATTGATGACATCGGTTATTTTTCGTCCGCCGCGGCCGCCAAGCGAGCCATCGCGCACGCCATCGGCAAATTCGCGCATGCGCGCGAGGGTGGCCCTGACCTCTGGCATGACGTCGTTGCCGCCCACCCTTACCGGCACACTATCGCGCAAGGCCGTGTGCAACACCGCCCGGCCTTCGCTAACGTTGATTTTGTCGCCGGTGAATAGGCGCTGAATTTCTGCGCCAAGGCCGCGTTCGCGCGCCAGCGCGGCCAGCAGTTGCATGGTTCCGGCGTTGATCAGGTTCTTCGAATAATCAAGTAACACGTCGTGAACGCGCAGAGAAAAATTGTCGAACCGCTGAGGATCGGCGGCGAATAAATCAGTCATGCGCGTGGCCGCGAATTGCGCGCGGTGCAATTTGAGCGCGAGCCATGCGGGGGATTGTGTGAGGGTGGACATGGCAGTCAAACGAATGTTGCAACGATGAATTTATTTTACTGGCTTTCACCAGCGTTAAGTAACTTCATCCGCCACACGCGGCGTGACCCGGCAGTCGGCATAAAGTTTATGTAATTGTTACCACTGATGAAAACAAAAAAGCACGCGTCGGCGTGCTTTTTTGCTGTTTGGCGCGACGCTACATCGTCGCGCCTAATGCGACCGATTAGTGCATACGCTCGTACACTGCAGCAATCCCTTGCCCGCCGCCGATGCACATCGTAACCAGCGCATAACGGCCACCGATGCGCTCAAGTTCATATAATGCTTTGACGGTGAGCACTGCACCCGTCGCGCCAATCGGATGACCGAGCCCGACTGCGCCGCCGTTCGGATTCGTTTTCCTGGAATCGAACTTGAGATCGCACGCTACTGCCATGGCCTGGACTGAAAACGCTTCATTGGCCTCAATCACGTCCATGTCGTTTACCGTGAGCCCGGCTTTCTCTAGCGCGATTTTGCATGCCGGCACCGGGCCGATACCCATAATTTTCGGATCGACGCCTGCCAGACCGTATGACACCAGGCGCGCCATCGGCTTGAGGCCCTGTTTTTCAGCCGCCGACTTTTCCATCATGACGATCGCTGCAGCGCCATCGTTGATGCCCGACGCGTTGCCGGCGGTTACCGAGCCGTCTTTCTTGAATACTGCGCGCAGCTTCGCCATGCCCTCAAGCGTAGCATCGCCGCGGGGGTGCTCATCCTTGTCGAACAGCGTGGTGCCTTTGCGGGTCTTCAACTCGACCGGCATGATCTGGTCTTTGAAATAGCCCTTGTCGATTGCGTTGACCGCGCGCCGGTGGCTCTCGACCGCGAACTCGTCCTGTTGCTCGCGCGAAATTTTCCATTGTGTCGCGATGTTTTCTGCGGTGATCCCCATGTGCACGGCATCGAACGGATCAGTCAGCGCGCCCACCATCATGTCGACGACGCCGCCGTCATTCATGCGCTGACCCCAGCGCAAAGTCGGCATCAGATAGCCGCCGCGGCTCATCGATTCAACGCCGGCGCCCACGGCGACATCGACGTCGCCCAGCTTGATCATTTGCGCGGCGCTCACGATCGCCTGCAAGCCGCTGCCGCAGAGGCGATTGACGGTGAGGGCGGTCGTTTCCTGCGGCAGTCCCGCTTTGATGGAGGCGACGCGCGACACGTACATATCTTTGGCCTCAGTGTGTATCACGTTGCCGAGCACCATCGTCCCGACTGTTTTCGGATCAATCCTGGCGCGCTTCACCGCCTCGCGCACAATCTGGCCCGCGAGTTCGGTCGGGGCGAGGTCCTTTAGCGCGCCGCCATAATCGCCGATAGCCGTGCGGGCGCCGCTTAATACGACAACTTCACGTTCGTTGCTCATCGTGTTTCTCCTTGGACGATTTGATTGCTTTTGCTGCTGGCCCGGACGGGCAGACAAGAACAGGTGAGGGCGATGATTTTACGCCCCGCACCCGGGAAGTGTCGAGATTCGGGCTGCCGCAGTTTTCTGGACTAAACGGCCGGCGATCCAGTCAATGGCGGGTGGTCTCAGCGGCCTCATCGCGCGCGGCGAACAAGGCCACGACCTCGAGGCTATCGAAAACATAACGCTGATTGCAAAATTCACAGCTGACTTCTACTTCGCCGCGCTCGGCGATTATGCCGTCGACCTCAATGCGCCCGAGCATGTACAACATCGAGCTCACGCGCTCGCGCGAACAGGTGCACTGAAACTGCACCGAGCGCGGCGTGAACACGCGAATGTCTTCCGCTGAAAACAAGCGCCGGAGCAATTCAGGCGCGTCGTGCGTAGCAAGTTCGTGCGGCGTGAGTGAGGCCGCAAACAGCGTCGCCCGCTGCCACGCGTCAACGTCAACGTCGCCATCGTCGGCGGCCGGCAGTTTTTGCAGCAGCAAGCCGGCCGCGCGCTCATCGAGCGTAGCAAGCCACAGCCGCGTATCAATTTGTTCAGAGCGCAACATGTATTGCTCGAGCGCCGCTGCGACATTCGCACCCTCGAGCTCGACTACACTCTGATACCCTGGCGCACCCTGGCCGGCATCGAGAGTGATCGCGAATTTGCCATCACCGACCAGCGCGGCAAGATCGCCGGAGGCCGGCACCGCCGCCCACTTGGCGGTTGCACGCATATGATGGTCGCTCGTGCACTCGACGACCAGCAACTGAACCGGGCCGTTACCCTGTATTTGCATGATCAGCCTGCCGCCGAATTTAAGCGTTGCGATCAACAGGGCGGCGGCGGCCATCATGTCGCCGAGCAAGCCGCGCACCGCGGGCGGATAGTCATGGCGTTCAAGCACCGCGCGCCAGGTTGCGTCGAGTTGCACGATCTCGCCGCGCACCGGCGCGTGTTCGAACATGAAGCGCTGAATAGTGTCGGACATGCGTCAATTATAAGACAGCGGCCACGCGCGATAATTTGTTGTGCGCCAAAAAACAGCGCGCCCCGGAAAATGCAGCGCCGTTGCTATTAGCGCGCCCCAGGTGTTTTTGTGAGCGCATAGAGCCGGTATCGTTCCAGCTTGTCACCCGGCCGCGCGCCCTCCCACACTTTGCGCCATGGTCCGAGCGGCACGTATTCTTCACTTGCGACGCCCTGCACGAGCATGAAATCGCAGTCGCTGCGTTTACGGGCGGGCACATCGATGCGCCACGTGATGATATTGGCGAAGTAGTGAAGCATCGCGCGCTGCGGTTCGCCGAGATTCAGGCTCGATATGCACCGGTATTTTGGCGGCAGCGCTTTTTGCATGTCCGCGATCGTCGCGCGATAACTTTTGCCGGCGTCTATCCAGCCGACGAACAATATGGCGAGCAGTCCCCAGATCATGGTCATCGTGGCAGCCCATGTCAGCAACGGGCGCTCGCGATTTCTTTTAACGTGTGCAAGCAGTGCCGCCCAGCCGACGGTGTAGAGCACGCCGAAGACGAACGGCCACCAGCGAAACCCCGTTTCGTAACCCGGCTGGAGGTCAAGCAAATGTTCATGCAGCTTGGGCGGCAAACTCAGTTCAAGCGCCGACCAGTAAAACCATGCAGTCAAAATGAATACGCCGCCGCCCATCAGTCCGAACCAGTAGATGAGATTGGCGGCGCCGCGCCGCAAGGTGTCGGTGGCCGGCGTCGCGAGCAGCGCCAGCGGCAGCACGAGCGGCAGTGCGTAAAGTTCGCGTGCGTCGGCGGATGCGCTCAGTACCGCGAAGATGACTGCGAACGCAGTTAGCGGCAACGCATACGGCGGCGTCGCCAGCTCGTTAAGCCGGGTGCGCCACAACACCCATGCGGCGAGGGGCAATGCGGGCAGTGCGTACCACGGCAGGATGCGTAAATAATGTGCGGTGTCGGCGGGCGGGCCGATCGTGTTGGTACCGAGAAAACGACCAAAGTTGTTAATCACCAGCCATTCGTAAAAAAGTGCGGGCGACTGTTGATAAAGCGCGAGCGGCCAGATCGATAACCACGGCACACACGCAAGCGCAGCAACGCCAAGACAGATTGCATACTGGCGCGTTCGCCAAGCCGGAAAGAGCGGCAGCAAAATTGCAATGATGCCGAATATTCCGGGTGCCAACAGGCCTTTCGACATGAAGCCGATGCCGACGCCGGTGCCAAGCCAAAAGCCGCCGAGCCCCGGGCGCCGCAGTGCTAACGCAAACCCGTACAGCCCGGCAGCGCAGCCGGTCAGCAATGAAATATCCGTAATCATTTGGTGACTGCGGATCAGAATCCCCAGGCAGCCCATGAAAATCAGCGCGGCGAGTCTGCCGCGATTGAGACCATAAAGCTCGCGCGCCGCGCCGGCGACGAACGCGAAGCTAAGTGCCATATAAAACCCGGTGGTCAGCCGTGCTGCATCGTGCAAGGCAAACGGCGGTGAGAGTAAAGAGGCGATCGCCGCCGCGCTCCAATAAAACAGCGGCGGTTTTTCCATGAACGGCTCTTGCGCCAGCATCGGCACGATCCAGTCGCCGCCATGCAGAATGCTGTAGATAAGGCCGAAGGTATAAGCCTCGTCAGGTTTCCACGGATCGTGGCCGATGAGGCCGGGCAGTATCCACGCCGCGGTAAGAACCCATACCAGGGCGAGCGGGATTGCAGGCTGCCCGGCAGTGGGGGCGGCGCTAATTGGCATCGTCGGCTCGGGCTCTTATCGTCATGGTTAAAACAGCCGGCAGTTTACGCGAGCTGACGCTGGTAGATGTTTTCCAATATGCGCAGGGGCGAGTTGCGCTCGTCGAGCATGGCCGCGACGGGTAGATAAAACGTTTGTTCGAGCAGGAATTGCCCGGCCAATGCGGAGTGCATGACGCGGTCGGTAAATACCATCCACGTCGATTGCGCGGGGAACTCAATATGTGTGCGTTGCGAAGCGCGCTGGTAATCTTCATCCAGCTTGGCGGCATCGTGCAAGCCCAGCATGATGTGGTCGTATGGGCTGCGCCTGCCCTTGGTTATGTGCAGTTTCTCAAGCAGCCACGCGCTCCCCGCCGTTGGTGGCGGCACGCGGCTCGAAAAATGTTGCGCCATCGCGTCGAACGGTTCGCCGATTTCCCACACGCGCGGCGCGCCGTCCGGCTTCACATTGCTGAACACGCGCAGAATTCGCGAGCCCTGATTGGGGCGCGATGCAAACGCATCGACATGCAGCCGGGTGTCGTCCTTTTTGCGCGAGGTTTCACGCCCGCGCGTCTCCACCGGCCGGAAGCTCGCGAGGCCGTAACTCAACTTTTCCCGGTAATGCGAACACACGGTAGTCACCAATGCGCGCGCGTGTTGCGCGAAGCGTTCCATCATGACGACGAGCTCCGCGCGATCGTCGCCCGTTGCTGACGTGTGCGCGATGTGCGCCCGGCGCGGATCGTAACTCACATTCTTGGCCGTGCCCTCGAGCCAGCGTGGCGACAGAAAGCGGTGCTCGCTCTCCTCCAGCGCAAAGTGGAGCCGCGGCAAAAACAGCACGCTGCCGCGTTCAAGTTCCAGCGTGGCAGCTGCGGCCGCGGCAGAATCCAATGGCGCATCCCACCGATGAATTTTAAGAGTCGAGACGGGATTCGTCATCAGGTCAGCCCCAGCGCTCGTTCTGTCGTGAGATTTTTAATCAGCCGGTATATAAAAGTAAAACGCCACGTCATATCGCAATTTTAGCGGTTGAGTGGTGAGAGGACTACCGGCACGCCCGATTCGAGCGCGTGCCGCACTATTAATGTGCAATGTTGCCGGCCCCAGCCTTGATCGCGGCGTGGTGTTTCAGGGCCATGCGTTGATGCCATGGTTAAGCGCCAAAAAAAATGTCGAGTTCGCCGTGAAGTCGCGCCGGCCTAACGCGAACCGCGCAAAGATCGATGAAATTTGCCAGCGCTACTTCGATCTCGTCGGCCTAGCCGGTTCTGAGCACAAGAATCCGGCCGAACTTTCCGGCGGCATGAAGCAGCGCGTCGGCATCGCGCGCGCGTTCTCGATCGAGCCCAAGATGCTGCTGCTCGACGAGCCGTTCGGCGCGCTGGACGCGCTCACGCGCGGCGTAATCCAGGACGAGCTGCTTAAAATATGCGCAGCAACCCGCCAGACAGTATTCATGATCACGTCCTATGGGTGGGCCCATACGGCGACGAAAAACTCGGCTTCTACAAGGTCGCGCCGCACTACTACTATCCCGGGTGGTGGGAGCGTGTTCGATGTACGGGCTTTACGTGAATATCAAGGAATGGAAAAAACTGCCCAAGGGATACCAGGCTGCGCTCGAGGCCGCTTGCTATAAAGCCAACACCGATATGTTGGCCGAATACGATTTTAAGAACCCACGCTGCGCTGCAGCGGTTGGTCAAAAACGGCGTCAAGCTGCAAAGAAAAAATAAAAAGCAGGTTTCGATGCACCATGCCTCGCGCAAGCAGGGCATTTTTTTGGGCGCGCTCCCCCTGAAACCGTAAAGACGTCAGCGCAAATAATAAAGGCAGCCAAAGCTGCCTTTATTTAAATCCGACTGACGGCTTTACGCCGTGGTGGCGGACTTGCCTTTTGATGTCGGCTTGTGCGCGTATTTCTGCTTGAATTTCTCGACGCGTCCCGCAGTGTCGACGATCTTCTGCTTGCCGGTGTAAAACGGATGGCACTCGGCGCACACCTCGATGTGGACATCCTTACCCATGGTCGAGCGGGTTATGAATTTGCTGCCACAGCTGCAAATAACATTTATGTCTTTGTATTCAGGATGAATTTTTTCTTTCATAATCTTGTCCTTGACTGCTCGGTTGCGCGAAAAGACGGCGATTATCCCTTACCGGGGACTGAGTTGCAAGGTGAGGGCGAACACCTGAATCGCAAGCAGGCTGCCCTCTAACCGATACCGCCAACGGCGGACGCGGTTGCCGTTAGAAATTAAAGCGTTGCTGGCCTGGCCGCCAGCTTTCAAGCATGTGACAGCACTTCACAATTGCGGCTTGTCCAGTCTCGGGAGGGACGCGCCGGAAAATCGTGCTTGACTCGCTCTGACTCTCACCCGCCACCTGCGCTTCCACGAAATAAACACCGTCGCGCTGAGTGTCGAATTCGATCCGGCCCGAGTCGCCGCCCGCCGCGGTAAGTCGAGTTCGCCCGGGACGCACCGGTACGCGGAAATAAGTAAGCGGTAAAGTTTCGCCGAGGAGCCGCCCATTAACCCACAGAGTCGCGACGCCATGGCCCGCGCCG
>JANYCE010000224.1 GCA_025360445.1 Betaproteobacteria bacterium | reverse complement strand
CTGCTTGCCGGCCAGGAAGGCGATAGTGCATGCTGAACTGCACTCTTGCTCGACGTACGTGCTCAGACCTCGGTCGGAGATGACTTTGGCGATCATGTTTCCCTGGCGTATCCATCCGCCAGTGGACTGTAGGACCACCGTGTTGACCGACGGTGCTAAGTCAAGCGCGTTCGCCAACGACTCAGCAGTTCCGTCGTTGATTCCGCCCTTCAGAAGCAATGACTTGCCGTCCGCTCGAACTTGGAGGGTGACGTCGGGCCCAAGTTGCCACCCTGTTGCCACTTTCCAGTGCTCGCCGAGTGGTCCCGTCATGCTCCCCAGTTCTCCGAACATGCGCAATACACCGAGCACAATCATCACTTTCGCTGCGCTCGCCCAACCTTGTTTACCACCTCTCGAAACGTGCTTGTTGGCGGACGCCCATGTACCTGAAATCGCCCATGCCCAAGCGATGACCCCGAGGAGTGTCAGGAGCAGTACCGCGGCGGACCCGTATCGAGCAGGGAAGTTCTCGCCGAGCCAAGGAAGTACTACAACCCCCAGCAGAGGGGCGAAGAGCTGAATGAGGAATGTGTTCACCCAGTACGAACGACCAAGCGAGTAGTCGCCGTTGAAGTGTTTCCGGAAGAACGAGAACGGTCCGCGGTAGGCAATTTCAGCTTCCATACGCTCCCTCTTTCCTCTGATCTTATCGGCGCCGCGACGACGGTCGGCCCAAATGACGCTTAACGTCCCGCATGAGCGGACGGAGCCAGTGTCGCGCAGCGACGCTGGCGACGGTCCGTCTCGATGCGGCGGTTAGGAGTGCGCTGCGTCAAGGATAACGCCAATAGCTGCTCGAACTTTTTGGTTGAGAGCGAGAAGTTTCTGAACCATTGCGAAATCGTCCGTTTCCATTGCGGTGAGGCCAATGTTGTCTCGATCAAGCCATCGCGAAGGCAGCTTTAACTCTTCTTCGATGCGACGGGCCTTGTAATCAGGAAGCCTCTTTTGACCCAAGGCGAAATTGGACAGTTCGGTCCAGTTCAAAATGGGAGCGAGTTTTTTCTGCAGGTGCTTATGCGTCCCGTAACGCCACCGCAAGAAATCCAAATTCTGAGCACGAAAATCTTGAACTTCGTTTGTCATGGTTCTTCCCTCCCGCTTTCGAACTGCTCGTTACCCGCGAGGATTCAACACGCTAGGAAAAGAGCCTGATAACACCATAGATCAGCAGACCAAGGCCGCCAAGTTGGCAGACGAGTTGAATAAGCCCGCCGACTGGGCCTTGAAGGATGATCGGCCTTTGCGATTCGGGAACGGTATTGGCCTTTGCCGCCCAGCCGCCTATGACGATACCAATGATGATGAGGAGAATCGATGTCATGGGGCACTCCTAACTATTAATGGTTGACATTTTTAAGATGCTAAACCCATCCATATGCATATACAACTTCATGCCGGTAGATATATACATATGCGCTGGTATATCTATATGTATATGGTGTCAGACGCTAGGCTTGTGGTGGTTAATTATTAATATCCGCGTTCATCGACGGCTCACTTGCTTTGCCACGCTTCGGCAAACGCGACTAGCGCCTGATCGACCTCGGCATCACCGATATGCCGGTGGGTGACGAAGCGCAATTCCGGCCCTGCGCCCGGGGCTACGCGCACGCCTTTTTGCGCAAGCATTTTCGACAGATCGGCCGCCGGGTGCTTGCATGCGCGCACGTTCGCGCGTACGAGGTTGGTTTCGATCAGCGCCGGATCGACGATGCTCGAATCGATTTTGTGCAGGCCCACCGCGAGTCGCTTCGCTGTGCGATGATCTTCGGGGAGACGCGCCACCATGTTCTCAAGCGCGACGATGCCGGCGGCGGCGAGCGGGCCGGCCTGGCGCAGGTTGCCGCCGACCATGCGGCGGAACGCGCGCGCTTTCTCGATGAATTCCTCGCTTCCGCACAGCACCGAGCCAACCGGCGCCGACAGACCCTTGGAAACGCAGAAGCACACGCTGTCGCAGTGCTGCGAGACTTCTTTGGCGGTGGTGTTAAGCGCAGCCGCAGCGTTGAAGAGCCGCGCGCCATCGACATGCACCGGAACGCCGTGGTCACGCGCGAGCTTGTGCACGTCGGCCATGTAGGCGAGCGGCAGCACGGCGCCGCTCGCAAGGTTGTGCGTGTTTTCCATCCAGACGAGCCCGGTGCCCATCTGGTTGCGGTGCGTGCGCTTGATTTTTTCTCGCAAGACATTCAGATCCATACGGCCGCGCGTGCCAGGTATGGTGCGGTAAAAAAGTCCGGCCAGCGCAGCCATCCCGCCCAGTTCCGAGCTCAGAGTGTGCGAGCCTTCCTCCAGCAGCACCTCGCCGCCGCGCTGCGTGTGCGTCAGCATCGCAACGAGATTCGTCATCGTGCCGCTCGGCATATAGGCGCCGGCTTCCTTGCCGGTTTTTTCCGCCGCCAGCGCTTCGAGCTTTTGCACGGTCGGGTCGCCATCGCGCGAATCGTCGCCGTAAGTCGCTTCCTGCATCGCGGCGAGCATTGCTTCAGTCGGTTGGGTTATGGTGTCGCTTCTTAAGTCGATCATCGGTTACTCCTCAGTGCTGCTGCCAGTTATTTGACGGCGAGCAGTAAATCCGCAAGCTCGCAAAAACCGGCACCGCTTGACGCCTGCGTAACATACGCTGGTCGGGCCGCGAGCTGTCCCGCAAACGCTTGAATGTTCGCAACGCCGATCGCGTGCGGAAAATAGCCGAACATCGGCGCATCATTCGGTGAATCGCCGACGAAAACGAATTCGCCTTTGCGCGCGTCGAGGTCGAGCTCGAAGCATTCGCGCATGAGCGTGCGCGTCATCGACAATTTGTCGTATTCGCCGAACCACCCGTTGACGTGAATCGAGCTGACCTTTGCAGTCAATCCGGCCGCCTGCATAAGACTGACGATTTTAGCGATCGCCGCAGCCGGCAGGCGGGTCACGTCTTCGCAGTAATCGATTGCAAGATCCGCTACGCGATAGTGCTGGTCGCTTGCCACTGCACAGCCGGCGACTTCAGCGAGTATGCGTTCGCGAATTTCGCCCAGCCGTTCGCGATTGGCCGCGAGCGTTGCTTCATCGTGCACAAAACGCCGCTGCATCACGTGCTTCTCGTGGTCGTAACGAAAGTAAAACGCGCCGTTCTCACCGACCACCGCAGCGACCGGCCACATGCGCGCAATGTGGTCGCACCAACCGGCAGGCCGGCCGGTAATCGGCACGACGAGTAAGCCCGCGCTCTGCAATGCGTCGAGCGCTGCGTAAGCGCGCGCCGTGAGTCGGCCATCCGTCGTCAGGGTGTCGTCGATATCGCACAGCACGCCGCAGATTCGCGCGCGCGCGGCAGGTGGAAATTCGGCCAGCGGTTTCATCAATAGCATTCCTGCTCGCCGGCTGGCTGCACGGGTCGCTGCACGAAACCAAAGCGCGCGGGTACATTCGCTGCTGTGATGGGCGCGACTGGCACAACATTACCGCGAAACTTGAACATGAGGTCGGCGGTAAGACCCTTTTGCAGTTGCTCGATCGATGCGCCAATGGTGTCATCGCTGAGCGACCCGCCGCGCGCATCGGTAAAACACGCGAGCAGTTGCTCGAGATCGCGATCGTCGACGAGACCGGGGCCGTGTTCGGTTTCTACCAACACAACGCCCGTGTCATCGATCCAGGCGCCATCGACCCGGGTCACCGCCTGCCTGGTGTGAGTTTGCATGTCAGGCGGCGTGCCGGGGGTTGCATTCCATGGCAGATGGATCACGAACG
This sequence comes from Betaproteobacteria bacterium, assembly GCA_025360445.1. Taxonomy (GTDB): domain Bacteria; phylum Pseudomonadota; class Gammaproteobacteria; order Burkholderiales; family SG8-41; genus PALSA-1004. The sequence goes on along the minus strand of JANYCE010000224.1, from coordinate 6,821 downwards.
GCGTGTAATCGAGCGAAATAAACACGCGTTGTGGGCCGTTCTGAAAGAACCAGCGGCCCGACTCGTCGCGCTCGTAGTTGCGGCCGATGAACTCAGCCACGATGGTGTTCGAGATGCGCTCGCCTTTGATCAGCCAGTTGCCGCGGCGGTCAAGCGACAACCAGCCGAAGACCGCCGGCACATTCGGCCACTTGGCCATGCCCTGCTTAACGATCTCATCCATGTATCAGCGACAAGGTGGTTAAGCCCGGCGGCCCGGCGCCGCTTCCCGCAAACGGGCCGGCGGCTAACGCGCTCCGCCTCACATTCGGCCACTTGGCCATGCCCTGCTTGACGATCTCATCCACGGCCGCCGCCGAACGGGTAATTTAGTGATTAGGTGATTGGGTGATTGAGGATGACCAAAGAAGCGCCAACGCTGCGCTCTTAATCACTTAATTACTCAATCACTGAATCACTGCCTGCGTGTCAATGCAGGTGTCGATTGCGCGGATGCGGCTGCAGTGTGGGTGCCGCGACGGCGGGCTCGTCCGCGACTGGACGACGTTTCCATTCGTCATCGAACATCTGGTTGACCATGCTTGCGACCTGGTCGCTGCGCGCCTTGTCGAAATGCGGGGATAACAGTGCCGCCAGGTCTTCCTCGACGCACTGGCGGCGGATCTCGTGAATTGCTTCAGCGCTCGGGCCGATAAAAATCTGCTGAAATTCTTCTTTGCCGTTGTCATGGTAGGAAGTGAGCGTGACCTCGGACGCGTATTCAGTGAGCGGGCCCAATGCGTGAAAAGCCTCGGTAAGGCGGGCCTGAAAGCCGCGACCGACTTCGGCGGTCCAGCAGATATCGAGTGCCTGCTCTTTGACGTCAAAGCGAATGCCGGTTTCTTCGCGCTCCAAGCTTTGCACTTTATCGATCGATTCGACTTCGAGGTAGTCGAGCCACGGACGCAGCGCATGTTCGACCTGCGTGAGGTGCACGCCTTTGCACAGGAATGCGGTGCCGTGAACATGAACTTCCATGCGCATTTTGAGCTCCGGATCCATTTGAGTCGCCCTAATCAGTTAGCCACGAGAGGCGGGATTCAAGGATAGCACAGGGCGCGCTGCGCAGCGAAGCAGTCAGCATCAGGAAATGAGCCCGGGCTCGCCTGACATCGCGCGCATGTCGGCGCGCTCGCACCGCAGATAAACGATAAGGTCCACGCACGATAAGGTCCACGCCGTTCAAACACCGCGAACTCCAATGCTGTTGCGGGATCGCCGTCCGCCATGCGTGCGACGATGTGGCTTCGGCGCGCACCGAGTCCCAAATATAATGTGCGCCTGCATAAGCCTGCGCGCCGCATCGACGCCGCGCCAGGTAGCGTGCCAATGGCACGCTACGCTGAGCAATAACGGCCGCTTCGTAATATCATCGCGGTCGCGGATTCGGCCGCGCCTCTCATCACGAAAGAAACTCTTGCAGCGTAAAGATCTCGGCATTGCGGTAATCGGTGCGGGCCGTATCGGCACGCTGCGCGCAGTGATGGCGGCCGCGCATCCGGCGGTCAAATTTCTCGCTATATCCGATCGCGACCCGGCGCGCGCGCAAAAGCTCGCCGCAAGCACTGGCGCGCAGTTTCACTCAACTGACAATCTCGCCGTGATTTCGCGGCCTGAAGTCACCGCGGTCATCGTCTCGACAATAGAACTCGAGCACACGCTGCCAGTATTGCAGGCGCTCAAACTCGGTAAGCCGGTCCTGGTCGAAAAGCCGCTCGCGCTCGATCTGGCAGAGGCCGACAAATTAATCGCGGCGGTTAATAAATCAGGCGGTGATTTGCGCGTCGGTTTCAGCCGGCGCTACAAGGATCGCTATCTGCTCGCCAAGGAGCAGATTATCCAGGGACGCTTGGGCCGCGTGACCAGTGCAGCCGCGCGCGTTTACAACTCACGGTCACAGGCGCTGCAGACTTTAAAGCGGCTGCCTGAAAACAGCTCGGTGTCGGGTCTTACGTATTACATTGATCTGCTGAACTGGCTGCTCGCGGGCAATCCGGCGGTTGAAGTCTTCGCGCGCGGCCAGGGCAGCGTATTGAAAGGCGCCGGCTACAACACCAACGACGTGACGTGGGCAATCGTGACGTTTGCCGATGGCGCGGTGGTAAACCTTGGCGTGTGTTATGCGTTGCCGCGGCACTATCCGTCGCTCGGGCACGCCGCGCGCGTCGAAGTGATCGGCACCGACGGCGTCCTTATATTGGATGACGATCACACCGATCAATTGATGTACACCAATGTCGGCGTGCCGCATGTGTACATTCCGGATCACAGCGTCAACATGGTATTTCTTGGCAGCGGCACGCCGGGCGACTGGGCTCTCGGCGAATTTCAGGGGCCGGTCGCGGCGGAATCTCGCGCGTGGCTCGATTACTTGTCGACCGGCCGCGCCTGCGTGCTGGCGACACCGGAGGACGCGCGCCGCGCGCTCGAAATCTCGCTCGCAATCGAGCGCTCTTTGAAAACAGGTGCGGCGGTCAAGCTGCCGTTGGCAAGTTAAAAACGGATTAGACACATGGCGAATCTCGAAATCACGGTAGCGCAGGCGCGACGCATCCTGTCGATAACGGAGCAGGCGAGGCGCCTGCGCTACCAGAGCCCGGTGCGTGATTACCGAATCGCTAACCCAAAGTGTTTTATTTCCACTGCCGTAGAACGGTATAAAAGCAGAATATTTATCAGTCTGGTGTGCATGCTAATGTTGGCATTGTCAGTCGCTCAGCGCGCTGCAATCGCGCAATGGAAGCCCGCAAAGAATATCGAGATCATCGTCGGCACCGGCGCCGGCGGCGGCCAGGACAAGACCGCACGCACGTTGAACCGTCTGCTGGTCGACAAGCGGTTCGTTGACGTGCCGGTGACGGTGGTCAACAAACCGGGGGGCGGCGGCGCGGTCGGCTGGGCCTATCTGAACCAGCATATGGGCGACGCGCATTACGTCGAAATCGCGAACACGACGCTGCTCACCAATCAAATCAACGGACGCAGCGCAGTTGGCTATGCGGATGTCACCCCGCTGGCGATGCTTTACTCCGAATCGGTTGCATTGTCGGTGCGCCACGAGTCCGCGCTGATGACCGGCAAAGACCTCGTCGAACGTCTAAAAAAAGATTCGACATCGGTGAGCGCTTCGGTTGGCAGCAGTGCCGGCGGACCGAATCACATTGCGTTCGCGTTAATCGCCAAAGCGGCGGGCGGCGATGTGAAAAAATTAAAAACGGTCGTCTTTCAGGGCGGCGGCGAAGCGATCACGGCCACGCTCGGCGGGCATGTCGATCTTATTTCCTCAGCGGCCAACAATGTGATTCCCTTCATCGCGGCGGGCAAGCTGCGCGTGCTCGGCATCACTACGCCGCACCGACTGGCCGGCGCGCTTGCCGGCGTGCCGACGTGGAAAGAGCAGGGCGTTGACGTTCATATCACCAACTGGCGCCTGCTCGCGGGCCCGAAAGGCATGACCGCCGCGCAGATTGCGTACTGGGACGGCGTGATTGCGAAGCTCGTGAAGACCGACGAGTGGAAGAAGGATCTCGACAACAACGTATTCGAAAACACGTACATGAACAGCGACGAGGCGAAGCGTTATCTGAAAAGCGAATACGCGAAATTCCACGCGGCTTTGTCGGAGATTGGATTGGTAAGGTGAAGCAGATAATAAATCGTGAACGGCTTTTCCGCCGCCGGTGAATTCCCAGTCCAAAGCGTCAACCGCTGGCGCGCGCCGCAATCAGGGGCGTCTACCATGACTGCAAGGAGAAAAGCCTCGTGATCCGGGTTCTTATCGTTTTAGTGGCTTGGAATTTCGCAGGACTATCGAATGCGGCAGATGCGGACGATCTGATCATTTCACGGCCCGGCAACCTTCCGATAATTCTTACCGCACCTCACGGCGGGCAGCAAGCTGTGCCGGGCGCATTCGTTCGAACCCGGGGTACGATGGTTGCTGATACCAACACGCTCGAACTCGCTGAAGGTCTCGCGAATCGATTGCGCTCGACCCTGGGTGCCGAACCTTATGTTGTCGCAGCCCGCTTCAGCCGCAAATACATTGACGCTAACCGCGCGGAAGTCGACGCCATCGAATCGGCGGATTTAAAGCCCATGTACTGGGCTTATCACAATCGCATTTCGGCTTATCTCCTGGAAATTCGTCAAAAATTTCCCGGCGGCGCACTGCTCGTTGATATTCATGGACAAGGCGCAGAACGCCGCGTCGTGCATCGTGGAACCCGCAACGGTATGACGGTGGCGAAATTGATCCAGAAGCATGGGGTGGCTGCGCTGGTGGGGCCGAACAGCATCTTCGGTTTTCTGCAGCACAGGGGTTTCGATGTCTTTCCTCCAAACGGCCCGCTCAATGCTCCGCCTGAGGATCGAAGATTCAATGGCGGACACACCGTTTTCACCTATGGCGGAAAGAACGCCGAGTCGGTCGATGCAATTCAAATCGAGGTCGGGATATATTTGCGAACGGATGCCGGTTTTATCGATAGTCTCGCCGACGGGATTGCGCTGTTCTACAAAAATTATTTAGCAAGCGTCCCTTAACCTGGTTTGACCCCGCCTCGCGTCAAATCAGCCCAAGCTCTTTAAACACTTCGGCGCCCGCGCGCACCGCGCCATTGGCCGCCGGAAACCCACAGTAGACGGTCGCATGATGAAACACGCCCATGATTTCCTCGGGCGTAGCACCATTGTTGAGTGCGCCGCGGATATGGCCTTTAATTTCATCGGGACGATTTAACGCAGTAATCATTGCCAGCGTGACAAGACTGCGGATCTTGAGCGGCAAATCTTTGCGCGACCAGAACGCGCCCCACGCGTACTCGGTGACGAATGCCTGCTGCTGCAGCGAAAATTTATCGGTGCTGCCGTGCCGTTTGGCGATGTGTTTTTTCCCCATCACTTTGGTGCGGGTCGCCATGCCTTTTTTGTACAGTGCGCTTTTCATTGGGACTTTCCGTCAGGGGATCGAACGATTCAGGCGCGCGCGGATCGCTGCGCCCGGCGGGACGTCTAACTCGCGGAGCCGGCGCCGGATTTCGCCGGCTCGGGTGGCATGAAGAGCACCAGCACGTTAGCGAAAACGATGATGGCAGCAAGAAAATAGAACGCTTTGTAAATATCGTATTTGTCGGCAATCATGCCGAACAGCGCGGGCGAAATCGCGGCACCGAGCGAGGTGAACCCGAACTGCAAACCCACGCCGGCACCGGCAAGTTTTTTCGGCACCGACTCGACCGCCCATGCCTGGAGCACGGCGCGCATCGCGTAGAGAAAAAAACCGACCAGCGCAATGAATAATACAAACCACAGGCTTTTGCCGGCGAACGCCATGCCAACGATCATTGCCCCGGACAGCAGCATGCTCGACATGATGACCTGCTTGCGTCCCCATTTGTCTGACAAATGGCCGCCGACCGGCGCCGCGATAAAGCCCGCCACTTGCAGCACCGTCATGCAGGCGCCAATTTCAAATGGTGAGTAATTGAGCTCATACGCGAGATACACGGGCAGGAAGGTAAGCAGCCCCGCCTGCGTCATCGTGCGAAAGCCCGAGCTGGCGGCAATCAACATCAATGCTTTGTTCTTAAGCAATCCCGCGAAGTCGCGTAAATACTGTTTGATGCCTTGATGGCCGGCGCCTGCATTGATCGACTCAGCATCGTTCGACTTGTTCGTCGAAAACGCGCCGAGCATGAGCAGGATCAGCACCGACATCACCAGACCTGGTATCACATTAACCACGACCACCGTGCGCCAGCTTAACCAGCCGAGCAGCGCGCCGATCACGAACGGCGCAATCGCTTCGCCGACATTGCCGCCCATGCCATGAAACGACAGCACGAGCCCGCGCCGGGCAGGATAACGGTAAGCGAGTGTTGGAATGGCGGCCGGATGCCATAAGTTGTTGCCGATGCCGACCAGCGTCACGCACACGAGCAGCATCCAGAAGCTTTGCGTCAGACTCATCAGCGCGTACGGAAAACCGACCCAGAACAGCGAGGTCGCCAGCAGATAGCCTTTCTTGCCGACCATGTCGACGATCATGCCGCCCGGAATATTGGAGATCGCGCCGGCCAGATACTGCACGGTCATGATGAGACCGATCTCGGTATAGGACAGACCGAACTCTTTGCCGATCAGCGGCAGCAGGATATAGAAGGTCGCGGTGTACCAGTGCGTGAGGCCATGGCCGGCGGAGATCAGCCAGACGTCCTTAAAGGACTGCGGAGGCGAATTGACGGTGGCGGTTGTGGTATTCATTGGAGGCTGCAATCATAACATTGCATCGCCTCGCTGTTCCCTGCTGCTCGCGGTTTCCCCATAACCGGCCACGGCTTTCCAGTAACATACAGACTCTTTTCCCGCAGGCTCACGGAAATATTGTGGCCGCGATTTTCCGACGGACATTTTATTACGTTAGGCAACTTTCGAGCACGCATGCGCACGGACCTCGCACGATTTTTTAACCCCCGCTCGATCGCAATCATCGGCGCGTCGCAGGACCTCGTTTCGATCAGCGGCCAGCCGCTCAAGCATCTGCTGGCTCATCATTACGCCGGCGAGCTGTATCCGGTGAATCCGAAATATGCCGAAGTGCTCGGCGTCAAATGCTACCCGTCGCTCGCTGCATTGCCGCAGACGCCGGACCTCGCACTAGTGCTCATCAATGCGGCGCGCGTGGCAGATACGCTGCGCCAATGCGGCCAACTCGGCGTGCCGTACGCAATAGTTTTTAGCTCAGGGTTTTCCGAGACGGGCGGCAACGGCATCGCGATGCA
>JANYCE010000209.1 GCA_025360445.1 Betaproteobacteria bacterium | reverse complement strand
TGGCTACGATGCGCCGACCCGCGCGGCTTTCCTGCCCGACGTGCCCACGCTCGCTGAGGCAGGTGTACCGCCCACGCAAATCGATGCGAGCTGGCACGGCTTGTTCGCGCCGGCAAAAATCCCGCGCGATGTGCTGGCCAGACTCGAAAAAGAAATACGCGCGGCAATCTTGGTTCCCGCCGTGCGCGAGCGCTTCGTCAAGCTCGGTCTCAATCCCGTCGGCGATTCTTCGACCGAATTTACGCCCTTCGTCGCCATGTCGATCAAACGCATGGGCGAGGCGGCGCGCATTGCCGGCATCGAGCCGGAATGAGAAGGTGATTTAGTGATTGGGTAATTGAGTGATTGAGCCAATCACTCAATCCCGGAATCACTTAATCCCAGAATACTAATCACCCGAAAGGAAACAAATGACAGGCTTCATCAGACGCGTGGTTACCGGCCACGATCAGAACGGCAAAGCGGTTGTGCTATCCGACGGACTAGCGCCTGCGGTGAAAACGAATCCGTTGCGTCCAGGGCATCGCTCGACCGACATCTGGAAAACGAATGCGTCGCCTGCGCCAATTACCGCCGTTGAAGCAGATCCCACGCTCGGCGCGCGCACCATTCATCCCGCGCCGGGCGGCACGGTTATCCGCATCGCAGAAATCATGCCGGAGTCGGACGAGTTGCGTAACCTGACGCCGGAAGGCGCGCGTGCTGTTTTCGCCGCTATGGGCAATGAAGCGGCGTCGACGTTCGGACGCGGTGGACGGCATCCGATGATGCATCGCACCGAAACCATTGACTACGCGGTCGTGCTCGAAGGCGAACTCACGATGCTGCTCGATGACGAAGACGTGATCCTGAAGGCCGGCGACGTGCTGATTCAGCGCGGTACTAATCATGCCTGGAGCAATCGATCAGGCAAGTCCGTGCGTATTTTGTACGTGCTGATCGACGGCGAATTCGACGCCGAATTAGCGGCAAAATTTAAACCCGAAGGCGGGCACTAGTCTTTAATGCGATGACAAGGCCGCGAACGATGTCATCGAGCGTCATCGTCGCGGTCGTGCCAGTTGCAGAATCGATGCACCATGCCGCGGGCGCGCCGGCTGCAACGGGTGTATCGAGCGGCCAAGCGCCATCGTTGCCGGCAATGCGCGCGTCCTGCAGATTGATTGCGATACGCTCGATATTCAGCGAAGTGCGCTCGCGCGCCTCCCCGACGCAAAGCACAATTGCCGGATCGGCGCGCTCGATCTTGCGGATCGGTAACGAGCGCGCGCGACGTCATTGCGCTTGCGTACTAAACGCCAAGCAACTCCACTTCAAATACAAGTGTCGCATTCGGCGGAATGGCGCCACCAGCGCCGCGTGCGCCATAGCCCAACTCGGGCGGTATGGTCAGCTTGCGTTTGCCGCCAACTTTCATGCCGGCGACACCTTCGTCCCAACCCTTAATGACCTGGCCCTGGCCGAGGTGAAATTCAAACGGGTCGTCCCGGTCTTTGCTCGAATCGAATTTAGTGCCGTTGGTGAGCCAACCGGTGTAATGCACGGTGACTTTATTGCCGCTCGCGGCTTCGGCGCCCGCGCCCACGGTGATTTCTTCATAGACGAGCCCGGAGGCGGTGGTTACGGAGGACATGATTTTCCTTTCAGGATTGGTGAAGAGCAGACAGGCGAGCGTCGGCCAAGCCGCGCCGAAAGTCAATCAGACGTAGAGTCGTGAGGTTCCGGCAAATTAACCGCGTGACGTTTGCCGCAAGCGAAGGACAGCTCGCGGCCTGAAGCGTACCCATGGTCCGATGATCAAGTGTGAGCGCGAATGACAATCGATGCAGCGGCCCATAGCGAGGACGTTATAATTAAACCTCGCGCACGTTGATGCAAAAGTCATAAGCCGCAATACTGCGACGACATCGGTGATGTCCTTTCATAAATAGTTGCCGAATGTGTGTGGAGGACGAGTGAGTGATGAAGCCGACTTATTGCAGTCCAACACGAGCGCTAACCCGGCGCAGATTGCTTGCGGCAGGATTGTCTGTCCTCGCGTGGACAGGCTCAGCGCGGGCGCAGGCGACCAAGCCGCAATTTCGCGTGGGGTATCTCACTTCGCAGCTGCCTGATTACTATCTCGAGTTCTTTCAGCAGCGGATCAGCGAACTGGGATATTCCGACGGTAAAAGTATCGCGCTGGACATCGTTAATATGGACGGGCGCCTTGATCAGGCGGGGAGGCTGGTTCTCGAACTTGCGGCGAGAAAGCCGAACGTGATCGTCCTCCTTAACGTTGCCTCGATGAATGCCGCGAAGCAGGCGGGCCTGTCGCTGCCATTTGTCGTCAACACCTCCCTCGATCCGGTGGAAACCGGATTTGCGGCCAGCCTCTCGCGCCCCGGCGGGAACTTCACCGGAATCGCGAACCTGCAACGTGAATTAAGCGCGAAACGGCTCGAAACAATTCGCGACCTGCTGCCGAAAATATCGAACCTGGCAATTCTGTGGGACGCCAACGGACCGGGCCCGAAGGTAGCGGCCGCCGAGTATGAAGCCGCGGCGCGCCGGCGCAACTGGCATTTTCTCTCATTGCCGATCTGGGGCCCGAATCCCGATTTCGAAGGGGCGTTTCAACAGGCCGTCGCGAAAAAGGCGGACGCTTTGGTCGTGGTGTCGAATCCGCTGGTGGCCAAACACCGTGATTCGATTACCGCATTGGCAACGCGGCACCGCGTGCCGTTAATCGGCGAACACGAGTATTGGTCCGGCAACGGCGTGCTCTTTACCTTCGGCGCCAACTTTCCCGACATCGGTCGGCGCATGGCTTATTTAGTGCACCGCATACTTCAAGGCGCAAAGCCGGCCGACCTGCCATTCGAACAACCGACGAAATTCGATTGGATCCTTAACGCGAAGACCGCCAGGGCGCTTGGCATCACAATCCCGGGGTCGGCTTTGGTGCGCGCCGACAAGGTGATTGAATAAGCGCGGCACCTCTTGACTAGTGTTTGGCGGTTAACGACAGCAAGAGAGTCCGAGAAGCAAGGAAGCTGATGAGGTCGATAGACATCAAGCCACAATAGCCTGCAGGTATTCGATGGCGCGTGAAGTCGAAGCGGAACGCGCCGGGTCGCGATAAGAAAATTAAGCTGCGACGCTATTCTGCTGGCGCATTGTCCAGCGACAGCAGCAGCGCATACGCGCGTTTTTCCGCGGCCGAAATTTGCTTGACCGCATATTCGGCGGACAGCGCGCTCGAACGATCGGGATACTCGATCGCCGCCAGGAGCCGTTTCGGCGGGTGCGAGCGCGTGTAGCGCGCGCCTTTGCCATTCAAATGCGCCGCATAGCGCTTCGCGACATCGACGGCCACACCCGTATAAATATTGCCGTCGCGGCATTCGATCAGGTAGAGGAACCAGCGCTTAACCGTGGTGGTGCCCGGCTGCCGTTTTTTCTTCAGCCGCCGGGGGTATTTGATCGGCAATCGTCAGCCACGCCCGACAAACGGCATCCTGGTCGCCATGATGGTGATGAATTGAATGTTCGTCGCCAGCGGCAGGCTCGCCATATGCACGACCGCATCGGCGACTTCTTTGACATCCATCATGGCTTCGACCGCGATCTCACCACTGGCTTGCTTCACGCCCTTCGACATGCGTGCGGCGAGTTCGGTCATGGCGTTGCCGACGTCGACTTGTCCGCATGCGATGTCGTACTTGCGGCCATCGAGCGAGATGCATTTGGTGAGACCGGTCACTGCATGTTTGGTGCAGGTGTAAGGCGCCGAATCGGGACGCGGCGCATGCGCGGAAATCGAGCCGTTGTTGATGATGCGGCCGCCGCGCGGGGTTTGATCCTTCATGATGCGGAAGGCGGCCTGCGCACACAAAAACATGCCGGTCAGATTCACGTCGACGACCGACTGCCATTTTTCGAGCGTCAGGTCTTCGAACAAAATCCCCGGCGCATTGGTGCCCGCGTTATTGAAGAGCACGTCGACGCTGCCAAATTTTTCCTTGGTTTTGGCGAACAGCGCATTGACGTCGGCCGCTTTTGAAACGTCGGTCGGCACCGCGAGCGCGCGCGCCCCGGCGCCCGATTCGGTCACCGCCTGCGCCAGTAAGTCGGCGCGGCGTCCGGCCAGCGCTACGCTGTAACCCGCATTCAACAGCGCCAGTGCCGAGGCTTTTCCAATGCCGGAACCCGCGCCGGTCACTACCGCAACTTTGTTCGCCATGTATATTCCTTTGTGTGTGAAGGGGGTTTAATCGAGTTTGGCGCCCGATGCCTGCACGACGCGCGCCCATTTCGCGGTCTCATCGCGGATGTGGTGTGCGAATTGCTCGGCCGTGCCGCCCGTTGCATCGATGCCTTGCGTTGCGAATTGTTTTTTGACATCCGCATCGCCAACCACGCGCGTGACTTCTTTGTTGAGACGCTCGATGATTTCTCGCGGTGTTCCGAGCGGCGCAAGCAGGCCGAACCACACCGTCGTGTCGAATCCGGCGAGACCTGCTTCGGCGATCGTCGGCAGCTCGGGCGCGCTGCTTGTTCGCTGCGCGCTGCTCGCAGCGAGCGCACGCAAAGTGCCGGCTTTGATATGCGGCAAGGCGGTCGACGCCGGCGAAAACATTACCATCACGCGGCCGCCAAGCAAATCGGTCATCGCCTGCGGGCTGCCTTTGTACGGAATGTGCACGAGCTTGACGCCGGCCATCAGGTTGAAGAGTTCGCCCGACAGATGCGGGCCGGTACCATTGCCGGACGAGCCATACAGAATCTCACCGGGTTTCAACTTCGCGGTCTTAATCAACTCACGCACCGAGCGCACCGGCAGCGACGGATGCACGACGAGCAAATTAGGCACCGAGGCAACCGCTGCGATCGGCGCCAGATCGCGTGCGAAGTCGAAAGCAAGCTTGGTGTAAAGGCTCGCATTGATCGTGTTGGCGATCGTGCCCATCAACAGCGTGTAGCCGTCGGCGGGCGCCCGCACCACCGCGTCAGTCGCGATGTTGCTGCTGGCGCCGGGCCGGTTGTCGATGACTATTTGCTGACCGAGGCCTTCGGCCATTTTCACGCCGACGATGCGCGCGACCAGGTCGGCTGCGCTCGCTGGCGGAAAGCCAAGGACTATTCGCACGGGCTTAGCCGGGTAGGCGCCTTGTGGCCAGGCGTTGGACATGGCAACGAGCGTGAGCATCGCGGTCAGCAGGCGGGCGGCGGTCTTCATGGCGGGAGGTTCTCGAGTTTATACTGCAAGACGTTTTTATTATTACGCAATCCTAAACAGCGAGGAGCGACATCATGGCAAAACTGCGCGCGGTCGAATGCCGCGAGTTTATCAAGGCGGTCGTCGAAAAGGCCGAAGAAATGAAAGTGCCCGTTGCGATCGCAATCGTGAATGCGGAAGGGCATCTGCTCGCGCTCGAGCGCATGGACGACGCGGGCTTTATCACGCCCGATACGGCGCAGAGCAAAGCGTATACGGTGGCTGCTTTTCGTTCGATGAGCCCGCGCTTTCCGGATGGACTTGTGATTCAGCAATGGTTTAAGGAACGCAACCCGCAAATGCTGATGAACGCATCGGTATTTTCCGGCGGGCGGGTGGTGGTGTCGGGCGGTTGCGCACCGGTATTCAAGGGCGACGAAATGGTCGGCTGCTACGGCGTAAGCGGCGGCACCTCCGACCAGGACGAAATCATGGGCCGCTATGCGCGGGAAAAAGTCGGCTGGGCGCATTTGCCGGAGCACGACGATACGCCGCCGGACGTCAAGCAGCACATCAATGAGATTTACGCGCGGGTCGGACTCGACGCGCGCAAATTGTGAGCGGTCGTACCCGCGAATAAGCTGGCAGCCCCGGCCACGCGATTCAGTTGTAAGCGCCGGCGCGGCTACGCCAGAATGTTCTCGACCTGCTCCTGGCGCAGCAATTCGAACACGAACGCTTCGAGTTCGGGACCCAGCGCATCGCGCGCGGAGAGGATGCCGACCGGCCGGCCGTCTTCGACCACCGGCACATGGCGGAATTTACCGCCGTACATTATTTGCAGCGCGATCTAGAACGGCTGATCGGGTTTGACAGTCTGCGGATTGCGCGTCATCACGTCGGCGAGCCGGGTGCTTTTGACGTCGCGGCCTTCGGCCACCACGCGGAACAACGCGTCGCGCTCGGTAAAAATGCCGGCAAGCTTGCCGTTTTCGACCACGATTACAGCGCCGATATGTTTGTCG
>JANYCE010000208.1 GCA_025360445.1 Betaproteobacteria bacterium | reverse complement strand
CTGCTTGCGTCAGCGCCTCTATTACTGCGGACGGCAGGCGCGACCCCGGGTCGGCGGCGAACGTGCTCGCGCTAAACGAAATCAACGCGAATATTAAGTGCAACACTACGTCAGGCCGATAACGCATCGATGATGTCCAGTGTGCGGTCGATCAACATGTCCATTTCATTTTCTGCGATCACATACGGCGGCATGAAATACACCGTGTTGCCGATCGGGCGTAACAAAAGTTCCTGCTCAAGTGCGGCCTGATAAAAGTTACGCGCGAAGGCAGGATCGGTGCTGTCGATGTCGAACGCCCAGATCATGCCGGTGTGGCGGAAATGTTTGACGCGCGGATGAGCAACCAGGCGCTGCGCCTTGCGGGTCAAGTAGGCGGCCTTATGGCGATTGCGTTCGAGAACGCTGTCGCGCTCGAATATTTCGAGGGTCGCGAGCGCCGCGCGGCAGGCGAGCGCATTACCGGTATAAGAATGCGAATGTAGAAAGCCGCGCGCGACGCTGTCGTCATAGAACGCCGCATACACGTCGTCGCTGGTCATCACAACCGACAGCGGCAGATAGCCGCCGGTGATGCCCTTGGAAAGGCATAAGAAATCAGGCGTGATGCCGGCCTGCTCGTGCGCAAAAAAAGTTCCGCTGCGCCCGCAGCCGATCATTATTTCATCGGCAATCAAGTGCACGTCGTAGCGATCGCACGCGTCACGCGCGAGACGCAGATAGTGAGCGTCGTGCATCGCCATGCCGGCCGCGCCCTGCACCAAAGGCTCCACGATCAGCGCCGCAGTTTCACTGTGGTGCTGCTCGAGATAACGCTCAAGTGCGTGCGCGCTGCGTTCCGCACACGCGCGGTGAGATTCGCCATCCTTGGCATTTCGCCAGTCAGGGCTCGGGACTTGCGCGCTATGGCGCAGCAGCGGCGCGTAAACATCTTTGAACAACGCGACATCGGTGACTGAGAGCGCGCCGAGCGTTTCACCGTGATAGCTGTGTTCGAGGCTCACAAAACCGGTTTTTTTGCTACATCCACTGTTGCGCCAGAAGTGAAAGCTCATTTTCAGTGCGATTTCCACCGCCGATGCACCGTCGCTGGCATAAAAGCAATGGCCGAGTTTGCCGGAGGTCAATGCGCTGAGCTTCTCCGACAGTTCTATTACCGGCGCGTGAGTGAAGCCGGCAAGCATTACATGCTCGAGTTCGGTGAGCTGCGCGATGAGTGCGGCATTGATGTGCGGATTGGCATGACCAAACAGATTGACCCACCACGAACTGATTGCGTCGAGGTAGCGCCGGCCGTCGAAATCGTAGAGCCACACGCCGTCGCCGCGCGCAATGGGCACGAGCGGCATTGATTCGTGCTGCTTCATTTGCGTGCATGGATGCCATACCGCGAAGGCACTGCGTGTTAGCAATGAAGCGTTGCGAGTGCTAACGCCCATGCCGCGAAAGGTTGGCGCGCAACAATCGAAAAACGAATTTACAAACTATGTAACTCATGCAATTCAGCAGTGCGTAATTTCACGCTTACAAGAGGAGAACACACATTCATATCGCGGAAGTAGTTCGTTTTGATATCGGTCGCTGCAAGTGAAGACCGATCCAAGAGTTGCTTCATCTATTCGGTATCCACCGGCGGTCGTCAACGCATGTGCGAGTGCAAACGTTTATGTGTGTGGGTGATGGCATTAAATTTGCTCGGTTGTGAGTGTAGCATTCCAGAGGAGGTCAGCTCGCCATGGAGTTACTCGATCGCATCGAAGACCAGGTCGCATCAACGGGCCTCCCGCTGTTTGCCATTACGCTCGCCGCAGTGCCGTGTCCTGACACACCGATCATATTAACGTTGCACTGGCACGGCTTCATTAAAGAGAAGCTCGCTGAAGTCGAAGCAGCCGAAGTGATTTCGTACACACCCGTGCCGAGCTCGGCGCTGCAACTCAATGAACGTTGGCAAGATCTTGTCGCCGTAGACCGCGCCGCAATGGAAGCGGCGTGGGAGCTTGGCGCGTGGGACGTCCAACGCGCGGAGCGGCCGGGCTGTATGCGGCCGGGCGCCGATGCGACCGAAGCGCTCGAATGTTTGCAGGCATTCGGTTCATTCCCGTTTGGAATTAACGGCACCAACGCCGTCGTCGCTGATGCGCCCGATGCGGACGATCTCGTCGAAGTCGCCGCGCGCCGCGGGTATCTCATGTGGTTGTTCCGGCCGGTATGCAGCGGCATCTGGGGCAAGTATGCAGACGATGCGACGCTGGTCGGCGACGGGCGCCGCAAGCTGCCATGTCCGTTGCGACCAATACCGCCGACCTGCGACGGTCGCCGCAAAACTATCTACCGGTTTGGTGTCTCCGCGACCCCTTCGCTCAGCGGGTCGTACTGACTAAGGCGCCGCGATCCATCGAGTTAGTGGATTGATTTAGAACCATAAATTTCCTAAGATCGCCTCCCGTGGGCGCCGCCGCCGGTGGGTTATTGCGCGCCGCCTCTTGAAATACCCTCTATGAAGCCCTATTATTAGCACTCACTCAACACGAGTGCTAATAACTATCCACAACTCATTCACGGCTTTAGCAAAGAGGAGAAGCATCTATGAAGATTCGTCCCTTACATGACCGCCTAATCGTAAAGCGGCTGGAAGAAGAGCGCAAAACGGCGTCCGGCATTGTTATCCCCGACACCGCAGCTGAGAAGCCTGATCAAGGCGAAGTCAAAGCCATCGGCAAAGGCAAAGTGCTTGAAGACGGCAAAGTGCGCGCGCTTGATCTTAAAGTCGGCGACCGTGTGCTGTTCGGTAAATATTCCGGCCAGACCGTCAAGGTCGAAGGCGAAGAACTGCTCGTGATGCGCGAAGAAGACATCATGGGCGTCATCGAGTAACCCGCTAAGATAAACTGGAGAAATCAACATGGCTTCAAAAGACGTCAAATTTCATGATTCAGCTCGCGCGAAGATTGTCGCGGGTGTCAATATTCTGGCCGACGCAGTCAAAGTAACGCTTGGCCCGAAAGGCCGTAACGTCGTGCTTGAGCGCTCATTCGGCGCCCCGACGATCACCAAGGACGGCGTGTCAGTTGCGAAAGAAATCGAACTTAAAGACAAGTTCGAAAACATGGGCGCGCAGATGGTCAAGGAAGTCGCCAGCAAAACTTCCGACATCGCCGGCGACGGTACCACCACTGCGACAGTGCTCGCACAGTCGATCGTGCAGGAAGGCATGAAATTTGTTGCCGCCGGCATGAACCCGATGGATCTGAAGCGCGGCATCGACAAAGCAGTTACCTCGGTCGTCGAGGAATTGAAAAAACTGTCGAAGCCCTGCACAACCAGCAAAGAAATCGCGCAAGTCGGTGCTATTTCGGCCAACGCAGACTCCAACATCGGCGACATCATTGCCGAAGCGATGCAAAAAGTCGGCAAAGAAGGCGTCATCACCGTTGAAGACGGTTCGGGCCTGCAAAACGAACTCGAAGTCGTCGAAGGCATGCAATTCGACCGCGGCTATCTGTCGCCGTACTTCATCAACAACGCCGACAAGCAAATGTCGCTGCTCGAAAACCCCTATGTCCTGCTATATGACAAAAAAGTTTCGAACATTCGCGACCTCCTGCCCGTACTCGAGCAGGTAGCGAAAGCCGGCAAGCCGCTCTTGATCATCGCTGAAGACATCGATGGTGAAGCGCTCGCGACCCTGGTCGTCAACAACATTCGCGGCATTCTCAAAACCTGCGGCGTCAAAGCCCCGGGCTTCGGTGATCGCCGCAAAGCGATGCTCGAAGATATCGCGATTCTGACGGGCGGCACCGTGATTGCTGAAGAAGTCGGCCTCTCGCTCGAAAAAGCGACGTTGGCCGAATTGGGCCAGGCCAAACGCATCGAGATCGGCAAAGAAGAAACCACGATCATCGACGGCGCCGGCGATGCCAAAGCCATCGAAGGCCGTGTCAAAAATATTCGCAAGCAGATCGAAGAAGCGACCAGCGACTACGACAAAGAAAAACTCCAGGAACGCGTGGCCAAGCTGGCCGGCGGTGTGGCGTTGATCAAAGTCGGCGCCGCCACGGAAGTCGAAATGAAAGAGAAGAAAGCACGCGTTGAAGACGCGCTGCATGCAACCCGCGCCGCTGTCGAAGAAGGCATTGTGGCGGGCGGCGGCGTAGCGTTGATTCGCGCGCGTTCGGGTCTGGCCAAACTCAAAGGCGACAACAGCGATCAAGATGCAGGTATCAAGATTGTGTTGCGCGCGCTTGAAGAGCCGGCCCGCATGATTGCCTACAACGCAGGTGACGAG
>JANYCE010000151.1 GCA_025360445.1 Betaproteobacteria bacterium | reverse complement strand
AATGGCCATACCGGCGACGTGTTCAGTCTCACGTTAAAGGAGCGCGTTGAAGTCACGCGCATCGTCGCCGACGAACTGAAAGGCAAGCTGCCGGTCATCTCCGCGGTTACCGCCGAGGGCATTCACGAAGCCGTCGAGCATGCACTGCTGCAAAAAGGCGCCGGCGCCTCGGGCCTCGACATCATGCCGCCGCATCACTGGCTGCGTTTTGGCATGCGCCCCGGGCATGTGGTCGATTATTTCGCGGCCATCGGAGAAGCATCCGGTCTCGATCTTGCAGTGCACGTGTATCCCGCCTGGTCGAAGGCGAGCTATACCTGCGAAGTGCTCGCGGAGCTTGCACGCCTGCCATGGGTCAAGGTTTTCAAAGTGGGTACGCGCGAGATGAACAAATATGCGCGTGATATCGAAGCCATTCGCCACGCTAACGCCGACGTCGCGGTGCTGACCTGCCACGACGAATACCTGCTCGCGTCGATGGTGCAGGGCGTTGATGGCGGGTTGCTCGGCTTCGCGTCATTCATTCCGGAGTTGATACTCGAACTCGTGAACGCAGTGCACGCGGGAGATTTGAAACGCGCGATGGATTGCCAGGCACGTATTAATCCGCTCAAGGACATCGTGTACGGCATGGGTGAGCCGACCGGGGACGCGCACGCGCGCATGAAATATGCGATGGTGCTTGCCGGACGCTTG
The DNA here is from genome assembly GCA_025360445.1 of Betaproteobacteria bacterium. Lineage (GTDB taxonomy): Bacteria > Pseudomonadota > Gammaproteobacteria > Burkholderiales > SG8-41 > PALSA-1004. The sequence continues at coordinate 6,981 of JANYCE010000151.1, read as the reverse complement.
AGTTCGCCGGTAGTGCGGCCGCCCACCCATCAGCCTGATGAAGCGACGCGCAAGCAAATTGCTGACGTGCTGCGCGCCGCCGGCATGCTGCACAAGCAAGCCGCATAGCGTGATGCGTATCCTCGTCGGAGCGATGCTGATCGCCGCATCGCTCGCGAGCGCCCAGGACTATCCCGCGAAGTCAATTCGTTTTGTTGTGCCCTATGCGCCGGGCGGGGCGTCCGACGTGACGGCGCGTTTGATCGGCCAGAAGATGACCGAGGCGTGGGGGCAGACGGTGGCGGTTGATAATCGCGCAGGCGCCAACGGGATCGTCGCTTTGGAACTCGTTGCGAAGTCGGCGCCCGATGGCTACACGATATTGATGGCGAACCTCGGACCGAATGCGATCAACCCGGCCGTCTACAGCAAACTGCCCTACGACCCGGTCAAAGACTTCACCGCGGTTACGCTGACGACGCTGGTGCCTAATATCCTGGTGGTTAATCCTTATCTGCCGGCGCGTTCCTTGAAAGAGATTTTTGCTCTGGCGCGGTCAAAACCCGATCAGTTGAGCTACGGGACCGGCGGCCACGGTTCGTCAAATCATCTGTCGATGGAATTGATGAAGTCAATGACGGGCATTCGCATCACGCACGTTCCTTACAAAGGCGACGTTCCCGCGATGACCGATGCGATGGCGGGACAGATTGCAATGAGCGTCCCGACCGTAGTGGCGGCGACTCCTTATGTGAAATCCGGCAAGCTGCGCGCAATCGCGGTGACCAGTAAAGCGCGCGTGCGCTCATTGCCCGACGTGCCGACCGTCGCCGAAGCCGCAGTGCCGGGATTCGATTCGGTGTCGTGGGGCGGCGTTATGGCGCCGGGCGGCACACCGGCGGCGCTCGTCAACAAGTTAAATTTAGAGATCGTGCGCATTCTGAAACTGCCTGACATGCAAGAACGCTTGCAGGGCCTGGGTGCCGAAGTCGTCGGCAGTACGCCCGCAGAATTCACTGCGTACCTCGCGGCGGAAATCGAACGTTGGAGCAAAGTCGCCAAAGCTGCGGGCGTCAAGCTCGATTGAACTGCAGAATTGAGGCGCGGGGTTTGAAGATTGATTGCATGCAGGATCGAGGATTGAGTAATTCAGAATAGAGGATTGAGGATCGAGTAGACCCGCCTTAAATCCACGTCTGAATCCTCAATCCTGGATCCTCGATCCTCGATCCTCGACCCCCAATCCTCAACTCTCTCTCTATCAAATGAAAATTACCGCCATTCACGAAGCCGTCGCGCCGATCAGTTCGGATATTCGCAACGCCTATATCGATTTCAGCAAGATGAATGCGAGCGTCGTGGCCGTCGTCACCGACGTCAAGCGCGACGGCAAACGCGTCGTCGGCTACGGATTCAACTCAAATGGCCGTTATGCGCAAAGCGGGTTGCTGCGCGAGCGGTTTATCCCGCGCATCATGGGCGCAGCGTCCGACGCGCTGATCAATGATGCCGGCGACAATCTGGATCCGCACAAGATCTGGGCATGTGCAATGGCCAATGAGAAGCCCGGCGGCCATGGCGAGCGCTCGGTCGCGGTTGGCGTGCTCGACATGGCAGTCTGGGACGCCGTCGCAAAAATCGAAGGCAAACCTTTGTATCGACTGCTGGGCGAGCGCTATCGCGGCGGCACTGTTGACGACAAAGTATTTGTGTATGCGGCGGGTGGGTACTACTATCCGGGCAAAAATGTGCAGGCGCTGCAAGACGAGATGAAAAAGTATCTAGACCTTGGCTACTCGGTGGTTAAAATTAAAATTGGCGGCGAATCACTCGCGGACGATATTAAGCGCATCGAAGCCGTGATTAAAATCGTCGGTGCGGGAAAAAATCTCGCTGTCGACGCCAACGGCCGGTTCGATCTGAAAACCGCGATTGAATATGCGCGCGCGCTTCATCCTTATGACTTGTTTTGGTATGAAGAGGCGGGCGATCCGCTCGATTACGCATTGCAGGCTGAGTTGGCGAATGTTTACAGCGGTGCGATGGCGACCGGCGAAAATCTGTTCTCGATGCAGGATGCGCGCAATCTGATCCGACATGGCGGTATGCGCGCCGAGCGCGACTGGCTGCAATTCGATTGCGCGCTCTCCTACGGACTCGTCGAGTATCTGCGCACGCTCGACATGTTGAAGCAGAACGGCTGGTCGCCGCGGCGCTGCGTGCCGCACGGCGGGCACCAGATGTCGCTGAATATCGCCGCCGGGCTCGGTCTTGGCGGCAACGAATCGTATCCCGATGTGTTCCAGCCGTTTGGCGGATTTGCCGACGGTATGCCGATTGAAAACAGTTATGTCGGCATGCCTGACGTGCCAGGTGTCGGCTTCGAGGCGAAAGAAAAGTTGTACGCGGTTATGAGAAATCTCGCCGCCTGACAGAAACGCACAACGCGAACGGAAGCCTTATGACGAACAGCGACAAAAATAATCCGCATGCCGGCCGGGGTGAGAACGATCGCAAGGTTTTGCAGCGAAACACCACGCCGCATATTTTCCGGCCGGTGACTTTTCGCTCGGTCACCGCCCGCAATCGCATCATGGTATCGCCGATGTGCCAGTACTCGGCCGACGATGGCGTCGCCAATGACTGGCATCTCCAGCATCTCGGATGTCGCGCAGCGGGCGGCGCAGGTCTGGTGTTTACCGAGGTCGTGCATACGGAGCTGCGCGGACGCATCACGCCCTACTGCCTTGGCCTCTGGAACGACACACAACGCGACGCGCTTGCGCGCATCGCGCGCTTCCTAAAAGCGCAGGGCGCGGTTGCCGGCATGCAACTCGGGCACGCGGGGCGCAAAGGTTCAACCGGCCGGCCGTGGGATGGCGGTAAACCGCTGGCGGAGGGTGGATGGCAGAACATCGCGCCATCAGCGTTGCCTTTTGCGGAGGGGCATGGCGTTCCGCTTGCAATGGATAAGCGAACGGTCGCCGATACGATTACGCAATTCGCGGCCAATGCGCGGCGTGCGCGCGAGGCTGGATTCGACATTCTCGAAATCCATGCGGCGCACGGCTATCTCGTTCATGAGTTTTTATCCCCACTGTCAAATCAGCGCACTGACGAATACGGCGGCAGTTTCGACAACCGCATACGCTTCCTGCTCGAAATAATCGATGCCGTACGCACTGAGTGGCCCGATGACAAGCCGTTGTTCGTGCGCATTTCGGCAACCGACTGGATCGCGGGCGGATGGGACCTCGACAGCAGCGTGAAACTAGCACAACTTTTGAAGGCCGGCGGGCAAGTCGATTTAATTGACTGCTCGAGTGGTGGGTTGGCCCCGCAGCAACAAATTTCGCTATACCCCGGGTATCAGGTGCAGTTCGCCAGTGCAATTCGCCGCGGCGCAGAAATCTCGACCGGCGCCGTCGGCCTCATTAACGCGCCCGAGCTTGCCGAGCAAATTATTGCGAGCGGGCAAGCCGATCTCATCATCATGGCGCGCGCGATGCTGAATGACCCGTACTGGCCTTTACATGCGGCCAAAGTGTTGAAGGCCACAATTGCGTGGCCGCCGCAGTATCAGCGCGGCGATATCTATTAATCATCTGTAATTTTTAAGCAGGCACCCGACGCCAGACGTGAAAAGCGCAGGCGGCCGGTTGTTTATGCCGGTTGCGGCCTTGTCACACCGCACTGCCAGCATTCGGTGAACTGACCTTCCAGTTGTTCGCCGCAGTGTGTGCAGATCCAGCGTTCGTGGCCGTAGCGTCGCGCGGCGGCGCCGCGAAGAAAGTCGATGATTAATGCGTCGGCCTGTGTGGCAAGCGCATCATCAAGCACCCATACAGTCGGCAGCACCGGCAATTCGCCGTAAGCGCCATAGAGCTGGTCGCCAAGCACCGCCGCGCGAATACCTTCAGCTTCAAGCATGCCTTTGACGAGATGCGCTTCGGTCGGATGTTTGGCGGTGTGCACGTGCTTCATAACAAAAGTCGGGGTGTTCGAGTCGGGCGAATTGTCCGATGAATGCGCCCGGGCCGCAACGAGGCGTGTGTTAAAATTCAAGCTTGCATCGTAGAGGCCTTGCGCCTTGCATACACGATGCATGTCATCAATTCGCATCTGCCGATCGGACCGCATGTTTGAAACCAGACGCCAGCGCGTAATCCCGGCGCATCATTTCGCGCGTCGTCTCGCATGGTCGGTTGCGTTGTCGGGCGCGATCGCCACAAGTGCACTGGCGGTCGGCGTAACGGGTTTTCATTACATCGCGGACGTGCCGTGGATAGACGCACTTCACAATGCCTCAATGATATTAGGCGGCATGGGACCGGTCGCCGAAATGAAGTTTGACGGGGCAAAAATATTCTCGTCAATCTATGCGCTTTTTTGTGGACTCGTTTTCATCAGTGTGGTCGCGGTGACACTGGTGCCCGTGCTGCACAGGGTGCTGCACAAGTTCCACATGGATGAAACTGATATTAAGAAGAAGTAACGGGTTAACAGGAGATTTATGTATGACAACTCTGAATGTTTTTTGCGCCGGTGCGGCGCAGGCCGCGGTCACGGAAATCGCGGGAAAATTTGAGCGCGACACCGGGCACGCCGTCTCCGCCGTGTTCGGCGCAGTCGGCGCGATGAAAGCGCGCGTCGTTGCCGGTGAGCCAGCCGATCTCGTGGTGCTGACGGCCGCCCTCATAGATGAATTGATCCAGCAGGGATTGGTAGTGGCGGGGTCGCGAGTCGATCTCGGCAAGGTAGGCACGGGAGTGGCCGTGCGTGCCGGCACTCCGCTGCCGGATGTGAAGGACACGCACGTGTTGCGCGCCAATTTAATGGCCGCAAAGCGCGTGCTCTTTCCAGATCCCGCGGTGGCGACAGCCGGCAAGGTGGTCATGAGTGCGCTCGACAAGATGGGCATTCGGGACAAACTTAAATCGCGCCTGCATTTCTTTCCGAATGGTTACGCAGCGATGAATGACCTCGCGAAGAGCACCGGGTTGCTCGAAATGGGTATCACGCAAATCACGGAAATTTTGGCCAATAAGGGGGTCACCCTGGTTGGCGCGTTGCCCGCTGAAGTGCAGAATATCGCCGTTTACTCAGTTGGCCTTGCGGCGAAGTCGGCAGATGCAGCGCTCGCAAAAGAGCTGATCCGCCGCTTGACTGGTTTTAGCGCGCAGCCCGTGCTGAGTGCGGCCGGGTTCGACGTTGGAAGCTGAAAGCCATCACAGTGAGCGCGTGGTGCGAGGCGAACTGGATGCAGGGACGCGGACAGGGCCACGTAAAAAATTATGCGTCTGGACGGTGCGAGCCACTTTGGCGCGACCCGCTGCACGGGGCCGGCCGGCATGGTACTCCGATCAATCTTGAAAATCGCCGGTGCCGCGGCGTGTAGTCTAATGCGATTTATTACAAAGGAGGCGATATGAACCGCATCGTGCATCTGGCATTAAAAGTCGAAGATCTGGAAAAGACTACCGAGTTTTACGAGAAGGTATTCGGTTTTAAGGAAGTGGAGACGCGTAAAACACGCGATCATCTGTCGCGACATTTAAGCGACGGGGCAATAGACTTCACGTTGATCAAGTACGACGCAGGCACCGAGTCCGCCGAATCCAAGGCGGCTGGCGCAGGCCCGTGCATTCATCATTTCGCGATCGAGGTCGAAGACTTGAAAGCGTCGGAAGCGCAGATCCGTTCTTATGGCTGCGAAATCATCAGCGATCCAGGCGTAATTCCGATCAAGTTCCGCGCCCCTGGCGGGACAGTTGCCGAACTCGTGCCGGTCGGCCGGTACAAAGCGCCGGTGTTCAAATGAGGCGCGACGAGATACGCGGAGTGAGTCAATGAAAGCGTCGTCCGACCACACGAAATCGGTCAGCGAGCGGCTGGTCGATTGCGTCGCCGGCCTCACTGCAGACCAGATTCCGCCGGCTGTGCGCGCGCGGACTGAAGAGCTGCTGATCGATATCGCAGGTTTATGCGTGGCCGCCCGCAATACGGATTACGTCAAGGCGTTGATCGCGAGCGTTGATCGCGGCGGCGCGTGCAGCGTGCTCGGCCACGCCGGCGAATTCAGCGCCGAGGATGCCGCAATGATTAACGGCACGGCGGGACACGGCGAGGATTTCGACGATACGTTCGAAGGCGGACCGGTGCACAGCAGCACCGTGATTGTGCCGGCGGTGCTCGCAGCGTGCGAGCGCTTCGGGCGCGGCGGGCGCGCGGCGCTGCTGGGCATGACAGTGGGCATCGAATCCATGTGCCGTATGAGTATGGTGATACCCAAGGCAATCCACAAAGCCGGCTTTCACCCGACCGGTGTGATTGGCGCGATGGCGTCGACATTGGCGGTTTCCACGACACTCGGACTCAATCGCAAGCAGACGGTGGATGCGCTCGGCATCGCTGGCAGCATGGCGTCCGGCATTATCGAGTACCTCGCGGAAGGCGCGTGGACGAAGCGTCTGCATGCGGGCTGGGCGGCGCGTATCGGGCTGCATGCGGCGCGCATTGCGCAGCATGGATTTCTCGGGCCGCGCACTGTATTTGAAGGCACGCATGGTTTCTTTTACGCGTTTGCGCACAATCCCGAAGGCGACTTCGATGTTATGACGCGCGATTTCGGCACCGAGTGGATGATCAGCAACATTACGTTCAAGCCGTATGCAACGGGCACCATGAACCAGCCGTATATCGACTGCGCGCTGCGTCTCGCGCGCAAGGGCTTTACCGCTGATGACGTGACGGACGTGTTGTGCGAAACGGCGGAAGGGTATGTCCACCGCTTGTGGGATCCGCTGCCGGCTAAACAGAAACCGGCCAACGACTACGCGGCGAAATTCAGCGCGCCGTTCAATGTCGCAGTAGCCTTCGTAACGGGCAATGCAGGGCTCGACGCATTTATCAACGCGGACCCCGGCGAGTCCGCAAGTTTTGATGTTTAGCTAGCCGTGCCGGGTCCGGTTAGCTTTTCGTTGTGGGATAGCCGCGCTGAAG
>JANYCE010000078.1 GCA_025360445.1 Betaproteobacteria bacterium | reverse complement strand
CCGGCCAACAGCATCAATGGCGGCGATGACATCGAAATCTACGCTGACGAAAAACGCGATCGCACGTTGATGACGTGGCATAACCTGCGCCAGCAGAATATAAAGCCATCCGGACGGCCCAATTTGTGCATCGGTGATTTTATTGCGCCGAAAGACTCTGGCGTCAAAGATTACATCGGGGCTTTCGCCGTGACCGCGGGCATCGGCATCGACCGGCGCGTCAAAGCGTACGAAGACCAGCACGACGATTACAATTCGATCATGTTGAAAGCGATTGCTGATCGACTCGCCGAAGCGTTTACCGAACTGCTGCATAAGCGCGTGCGGCGTGAATTCTGGGGTTATGCCAAAGACGAGAGCCTCGACAATGCCGCGCTGATCGGTGAGGAGTATCGAGGCATTCGCCCCGCGCCCGGCTATCCCGCGTGTCCTGACCATACTGAAAAAGGCGCGTTGTTCGATTTGCTGCGCGCGCCCGAGATCGGCATCACCGTGACCGAAAGCTATGCGATGTTGCCGGCGTCGTCGGTGAGCGGTTTTTATCTCGCCCACCCCCACTCGCAGTATTTTGCTGTCGGCAAGCTCGCGCGCGATCAAGTTGAAGATTACGCGCGGCGCAAAGATATGAGCATCGCCGATACCGAACGCTGGCTGGCGCCGTACCTGGCGTATGAGCCCACGCCCGTCGCGCGGCCGGCGCAAGCCGCAGTCGCATAGCGCGTCAAATATGTTTTCCGCCGCGGAGGTCGAGCAGTTCAACCGCGACGGCTATATCGTAGCGCGCTCACTCGCCACCCCCGCCGATTACACCGCGATCAAGGTCATCGCCGAGCGCGATCTCGCCGCCGCCATCCCGCCGGTCGAATACGAAACTGATACGCAATATCCGGGGGCGCCTGCGACAAAAGACGCGCCGGGCGGATCTACTGTGCGCCGGTTGCTCCAAGCCTGTGCGCGGGATCGATCGATTGCCGCATGGGCGGTGCAACCGGCTATCGCGGGTCGGCTGCAGCAATTGCTCGGTCCCGCCGTCGAACTGTCGCAGACCCATCACAACTGCGTGATGACCAAGAGTCCGAGCTACAGCAGCGTGACTGATTGGCACCAGGACATTCGCTATTGGTCGTTCGAGCGCCCCGAGCTCATTTCGGTATGGCTCGCGCTCGGCCGCGAGTATCTCGAAAACGGCTGCCTGATGGTACTACCGGGTTCCCATACGCTTGAGTTATCCGCGGAGCGTCTCGACGACGCGCTCTTTTTGCGGCCAGAGGTCGATGCCAACAAACCGCTGATCGCGGGCCGGCACCGGGTCGAACTTGCACCCGGCGACGTGCTATTTTTTCATTGCAAACTGTTTCACGCAGCCGGGCATAACCAGACAGCGCACACGAAATTTTCACTTGTCTTCACTTACCACGCCGCCGACAACCGGCCGCTCGCCGGTACGCGCTCTGCCGCGCAGCCCGACATTCGTTTGTAACGTGGCAGGGCATGGCATGCCGTGCGGACGCGCTAAAATGCGCGCTTCGTCTTTCAAATTTGTGGACGGCGATTTCAATTCATCGTTGACGCACACTCCACCGATGCTCGCGGCGCTGCATACAGTCATGACGTTCGCGTAGTCTGGCGAGCGCAAAAATACGCAATCCTAAATCTCTGACCGGGCCTTTATGCACCTCCACATTCTCGGTATCTGCGGCACCTTCATGGGCGGCATCGCTGCGATCGCGAAGGCGGCGGGCCATACGGTGACCGGCTGCGATGCAAATGTGTATCCGCCCATGAGCACCCAACTCGAGGCCCAGGGCGTGCAGCTTATCGAAGGCTTTAGTCCGGCTCAATTGAAACTCGCCCCTGACGTGTTCGTGATTGGCAACGTGGTCACGCGCGGGAATGCTTTGATGGAAGAAATTCTCAATCGCGGTTTGCCGTATATCTCAGGTCCGCAGTGGCTGGCTGAAAATGTGCTGCGCGGCCGCCGGGTGCTGGCGGTGGCCGGTACTCACGGCAAAACCACCACCACGGCGATGCTTGCGTGGATACTCGAACACGCAGGACTCAAGCCCGGATTTTTGATTGGCGGCGTACCCGAAAACTTCCGCGTCTCGGCGCGATTGCCAACCGTTGCGGGAAAGAGAAGCCAGGGCGCAGGTAACGAAAGCGACTCATTCTTCGTGATCGAGGCGGACGAATACGACACCGCGTTCTTCGACAAACGTTCCAAGTTCGTGCATTACTCGCCGCGCACAGTCATCCTCAACAATCTCGAATTCGACCACGCGGATATTTTTGCCGATCTTGCCGCAATCGAAACGCAGTTTCATCACCTCCTGCGCACCGTGCCCGGCGCGGGCCTCATCGTCAGCAATGGCGCGGACACCAATTTAGAGCGTGTGCTTGCGCGCGGGGCGTGGACGCCCGTCGAGCGGTTTGCCGCCGTCGCCGGCTGGCAGGCGGGCGCTCAGTCGGCCGATGGCCGTTTCGAGGTGAGCTTCAAAGGGCGGCCGCAAGGTGAAGTGCAATGGGATTTGCTTGGCGCGCATAATCAAATGAACGCGCTGGCGGCGATCGCCGCGGCGCGGCATGCCGGCGTCGCCCCTGCGGCCGCCCTTTGAAGCTCACCTCGAAACGGCCATCGGCCGACTGAGCGCCCGCCTGCCAGCCGGCGACGGCGGCAAACCG
>JANYCE010000054.1 GCA_025360445.1 Betaproteobacteria bacterium | reverse complement strand
GACGCGGGATTCAATAGTGTACGGAGAGAGTTCATCGGATGACGGAGTGCTGATCTCGCGGGCCGGGCCCGCGCCTGGCGATTCTAACGTGCGAACCTAACCGGACGGGGTTTGCGCGTTCTTCCCGCGTTAGCTTGCGGGCGAACTTGCCGCCGCTCAACGTACGACCGAAACCGAAATTGTCGAGTGTGGCAGCACTTTGGACGTTTCGCTGGTGGCCCCGGCGACTCCTAGTGCGGCTTGTCGAGCAGATGCCGCGGCACGGGTACCGCGACAACTTCTATGCCTTCGTCGCGCAATTCCTCGACCTCGTCGCGCGACGCGCTGCCACGGATCTTGCGTTCGGGCGCTTCCTGATAGTGGATCTTGCGCGCTTCCTCCGGGAAATCGTTGCCGACGTCATCGGTGTTGGCGATCAGATGCTCGATCATGCGCGTGACCTCAGCGCCAATATTGATGTATTGAGCAGCCGCAGCCTTGGACGTTAGCGCCGCGTTGTCGGCCGCCTGCTGGGCGCTGCCGATATTTACGTAAGGCGCGTTCATGCCTTTGCTGACCGTCGAGTCGCCGCACATCGGACAATTCAATTGGGTTGCGTGTTGCTGACGTTCAAACTCAGCCGACGAAGCAAACCAGCCTTCAAAACTATGGTCATTGCCGCAGGTGAGATTAAATACAATCATGTGTTGGGCGGGTTATCAGTTTACGCAAAGTGACGCACAAGCCTGCAAGCTTACCATCGCTATCGGGGCATCGTGCAAATCGAAGTCTCGGGGCGATGTGCCGATGTACCGATGTGCGTCCGCACGATCCTGGCGAATAAATACAGATTCATACTGGCTCGACTGAACGCCGTTCGCAAAGTTGCGATGCCCTAATAAAAAGGCCTGGCAAATCGCCAGGCCTCTTCATTGCATCGTGCCGGACCCCAGTGCCGCCAAGACGTGGCGCCGGACCTCGCAGCCGGCTCAGTCGCCGGTCTTGACGGCTGGCTTTTCAGTCTTCGGATTCGCGGTCTTGGTCGCAACATTCGACTGATGGGCACCCCAATGCGACGCCGTCTCAGGGGCGCGATCCTTCGGTTTCGGGTTTCCGCCGGTGCCCGCGAATGCAGGGGTTGCAACAGCAAGAGCGGCAATAACGAGCAAGAATTTTTTCATGTCAATTCCCCTGAGTGATTAGAAGTTCCAACGATTACTTGTTAACATAGCGCGGCCCTTTTGTATAGGGATTATGCGGTGAGGCCTCGCGGGGGAGAAAGAATATCACAATGAATCTATCCCGCCGGAAGTTGCTCGCCGCGCTTGCCGGGTTGCCGTTGCTCGGTGGCATGGCAGGATGGGCGCGCCGTGGTTATGCGGCATTTCGACCGCAACGTACCAATGCTCATGTCGTAAGCACGGTAACTTCGGTTGTCGACCGGCTTATTCCAACCGACGATCTGCCAGGCGCAGTCGCACTCAAAATCGACCAGCATATCGTTGCCAAGTCCGATATTCAGCGGTTACTGGCCGCAGGCGTCAATTGGCTCGACGCTTATGCACGACGCCTCGGCGCTGCTGATTTTCGTGGTCTCGACGAAGCCGGCCAACTGGCAGCTATGACAGCGGGATGGGCCGCGCAAAATACGGAAGTCGAGCAGATGCTGTCGACACTGTGGTTTCACAGCGCAACACTTTATTATTCGCAACCCGTCGTGCAGCAGGCCTACGCCTATGCCGGTGCGCCTCAACCCGCGGGCTTCGCGGATTTCCAGCAGGCGCCGCGTTGATCGGCGGTCAGCGCTGGGATGCGGTCGTGATTGGCGCCGGCGCCGGCGGTAGCGCCGCCGCCTGGCGCTTGAGTCAGCGCGGTATGTCCGTGCTGCTGCTCGATGCAGGACCGCGTTTCGATCCGCTGACCGACTATCCGCAAACGGGTGCCGACTGGGACTTGCGCGACTTTCCACAAAAGCCCGGCAGTGAGGCCAGCCTCAGCTTTGGAGTCGGGCAGCGTCTGCTCGGCGATGAGCCTTTGTTGAAGTCATACAGCCGCGGTGGCGGGCCGCTCAATGACAGTGGCAAGCGCTGGATGGACAGTTACCAGCATGTGCGCGGCATCGGCGGCACCACGCTGCACTTCACCGGTGAATCGCATCGCTTGAATCCGGCTGCGATGCGCATGCAAAGCCGCTTCGGGGTTGCTGCCGACTGGCCCATCGACTATGCGGATCTGGAGCCCTACTACGTGCAAGCCGAGAGCCTGATAGGCGTTGCGGGCGACGCGGCGGCGGGACCGCGCTGGCGCTCGCAGCCGTATCCGCTGCCACCGCATCCCTTATCGTGGGCTGCGCAGACATTAGGGCGCGGCGCGGCTACGCTTGGAATGACGTGGCACGCCAACAGTCGCGCCGCGCTCTCGATACCCTGGCGCGGACGCGTGCCATGCAATTATTGCGGTTCCTGCCAAAAAGGTTGTCCGCGCGGCGACAAGGGCAGCGCCGACGTTACCTTCATCGCCGCGGCCGTCGGCAGCGGACGCTGCACTGTGCGGCCTGACAGTCCGGTGGTACGAATCGAGAAAGACTCACGCGACCGCGTCGCCGCTGTACTGGTGGGCCGGCCGCGCGGCGGCCTGGAACGCATTACCGCACCGCGTTTCGTGCTCGCGGCGGGTGCAGTGGAGACGCCGCGACTCTTGCTCGCTTCGGACGGACTCGCCAACGAGAGCGGCGAAGTCGGCCGCAATTTCATGGAAACCATCTCGACGTTGGCGGGGGCCTTGCATCCTGAGCCGCAGCATGGACGCCGTGGGCTGCCGGCCGATGCCATCTGCTGGGACTACAACGCACCGGATGCGATTCCCGGAACCAGGGGCGGCTGCCGCATTTACCACGCGAGCGCGGAAGCGGGATTGATCGGTCTGGCTAATTTTGCGGTGCGCGCATTGCCGGGCTGGGGTCGGCCGCACGCGCAAGCGATGCGCCGGCACTATGGCCATGCACTGTATGTCGGCGCGATTGGCGAAAGTCTGCCCAACCCACGCAGCCGCGTCGACCTCGATGTGCGAAAACGCGATCGTCATGGCATACCGCTCGCACGGATTACAGCATGGCTCACGCCTGACGATATCGTGCGCCTGCGCTTCATGGCTGCCAAGTCGCGCGAATTACTGACCGCAAGCGGATGCGGCGACATTTTCGAAACCTATTCGAGCTGGGACCGATTCTCCGCTAGTCATGTGTTCGGCACTTGCCGCATGGGGGCAAACGCCGCGACTTCGGTAGTGAATGCGGACGGCCGCAGCCACCGCTGGCGCAACCTGTGGATCACCGACGCGTCGGTGTTTCCGTCCTCCGGCGGTGGTGAAGCGCCCGCGCTGACTATCCAGGCCCTGGCGCTCCGTGCGGTGGACCGCATGGTCGCGGCATAGTCGGTCAAACACCAGGTCGAATCCCGGTGCATTTGTTTTTCTCAGCCAGTCCAGTGCATAAAGCTGCGTGTATCGCAGTCATCGTCATGTGGTCGGCATCGCCGTTGCCGGCATCGAGCCAAACAGAGGATGCACTGCGTGCCGATCTCGTATCGAACGAGCAGGCGGTGGGCGCCAATCATTTGGAAGTCGCACAAAGCCTTGGCGATCTGGCGTCGTTTTTGTACGCGCGCGCGCGATACACTGAGGCTGAACCGCTGTACAAACGAAGTCTTGCCATCCGCGAGCAAATTGCGGGCGCCGATCATCCGCTCGTAATGCAGAGCCTGAACAACCTCGGATTGTTGTATCGCACCCAGGGTCGGTACGCTGAGGCTGAATTACTCTATGAACGCAGCGTCGCGATCTGCGAAAAAACTTTTGGCGCCAATCATCCCGACACGGCAGCCGGCCTTAATAATTTAGGACGCGTGCTGCAGGATCAAGGCTTCTTTGCAAAAGCGGAAGTGCTGTATCAGCGCAGCCTGAAGATTCGCGAATATGAACTCGGCCGCATGCATGCCGATGTTGCGCTAAGTCTGCACAATATTGGCACCCTGTATTGGGAGCGCGGCCAATTTGCCGAGGCCGAGCCGATCTACCAGCGCAGCCTGGCGATCCGTGAAAAATCTTTGCCGCCCGATGATCCCGAACTTGCGCGTAGTCTCAATAATCTCGCGCTGCTGTACTGGAACCAAGGCCGCTACGCCGAGGCTGAGCCGATATACCAGCGCAGCCTCGCGATCCGCGAAAGAACGCTCGGCCCCGATCATCCAGATGTTGCAATCAGTCTCAACAACCTGGCGCTGCTGTTTTATTCGCAAGGCCGCTACTTGGAGGCTGAAACTTTTTACCAGCGGTGCGCTGCAATCGCGGAGAGAGCGCTGGGTTCGAATCACATTAATTTCGCGCAGGCGCTTGCGAACCTCGCGCGCGTCTATGCCGATCAGGGCCGCTACGCCGGGGCTGAGCCGCTATACCGGCGTAGTCTGGCGATTCGCGAGCACGCGCTCGGTCTGGAACATCCGGACGTGGCGGTCAATCTAAACGCGCTTGGCCTGCTCTTCGAAGGCCAGTTGCGCTATGCGGATGCCATGCCATTTTTCCAGCGTAGCCTGAAAATCCGCGAGCACGCATTCGGCAGCGAACACCCGTACGTCGGCCAAAGCCTGAATAATCTGGCACGGCTTCACTATTCGGCTGGCCGCTATGAAGACGCGGAGCCGTTGTATTTACGTGGCTTGGCGATTCGAGAAAAACTGCTCGGGCGCGCGCATCCCGATGTAGCGATCAGTCTGGATAATCTGGCACGGCTGTATGCCGCCGAAAAACGTCCCGCGACCGCTCTGCTCTATTCACGCCGCGCATTCGAGCTATTGCGCACCCGCTTCAATCAAGGCACTGACCAGGGTGCCGGACAACTCGCCGAGCAGCGCAACAAGCGCGGCTACTTCACCGCGCACATCGGCCTCCTCGCCCGCACCGGCCAACCTGCAAGCGTGGAGGAATCGAACGAATCTTTCGAGGCCGCGCAACTCGCGCAGGCTTCCAGCGTAGGTCAGATCGTGGCGCAGATGGCCACCCGCTTCGCCGCCGAGGGCGGCGCGCTCGCCAATGCCATTCGGCAGCGCCAGGATACCGCGGGCAAGCTCGCGCGCGCTGACAAAGCGCTCATCCATGCGCTCGGCGCGGGTCCCGATCGCATGGATGCGGCGAACGTCGCTGCGCTGCGTAAAGCGGTAACGGAACTTGAACAATCGCTCGTCGTAGAGACACGCGCGATGGTCACGCGCTTTCCCCAATATGACGCGCTGGTGAGCCCTGCCCCGATCGCCGGGCCGATCGCGCAAAAACTTGTGCGTGCCGATGAGGCGCTGCTGTTCTATCTGATCGATGACAACGGCTGTTTCGCCTGGGTGGTCCGCGCCGACCGCGTGGAACTGCACAAGCTCGACATCACCGCAAAAGACCTGGCGCGCGAGGTAAGCCGGCTCCGTCGCCGCCTGGATCCGGAGCAGAACATTGATCTGACGCCGTTCGACGTCGCGGGGTCGCATGCGCTATACACCAGGATATTCGCCCCGCTCGAGCCGTCTCTGCGTGGCGCGCGCCATTTGCTTATCGTACCCGACGGCCCGCTGCAAAGCCTGCCTTTCGCCGTACTTGTCGATCAGGTTTCGACGCCAGACAAAAAGCTGTCGTGGCTGATCGACCGCTACGCCTTTTCGGTTTTGCCATCGGTCTCTGCGCTGAGGGCGCTGCGCACTTTCACGCAAGCCAACGCGGGCGCTGAACCGTTTGTCGGTTTCGGCAATCCCGTGTTACAGGGGGCACCCGATGCGCAGCGCCGTATCGCGAGCCGCGCGATCTTTCAAACGCGTGCCGGCAATGTAAGTGGCGCGCCAAACAATTCACTCGCCGACGTCGAAGCGATCCGTCAGGCCGCTCCGCTACCCGAGACTGCGGATGAGCTAAAAGCACTGGCCCTCGCCCTGGGGGCGCCTGCCGGCAGTTTGCACCTGCAGCAGCAGGCCTCCGAAACGTTGGCCAAGACAATGGACCTGTCGCGTTATCGCGTACTGGCCTTCGCCACGCACGGCGTGATGGCGGGAGAACTTCCGGGGATTTCAGAGCCAGGCCTGATTCTCACGCCACCGGCGCAAGGCACCGAACTCGATGACGGGTATCTTTCGGCCTCG